>NZ_RZRY01000150.1:0-11286 GCF_003998035.1 Mesorhizobium sp. M2A.F.Ca.ET.039.01.1.1
GACCACGACATAGTCGGCCTCGATCGTGCCACGCTCGGTCACCACGCCCTTGATGCGGCCGTTCTCGACGATCAGCTCCTTGGCCGAGGTGTTGGCGAAGGCCTGCAGCTTGCCGGACGCGACGCCCTGATCGACCAGCTTGCCGGCGACGGTCTGCGAGCGCGGGATAACGAGGCCGGCATCCGGGTCCCACAGGCCGCCCTGCACCAGATGCTCCTCGATCAGCGGGAATTTTTCCTTGATCTCGGCCGGCTCGATCAGCCGCGCACGGGTGCCGAACGCCTTGGCGGAGGCGATCTTGCGCTTGATCTCGTCCATGCGGGCATCGTCGCCGACGCGGGCAACCTCGAGGCCGCCGACGCGCGCGTAATGCCCCATCTTCTCGTAGAAATCGATGGAATAGAGCGTCGTCCAGCAGGACAGGAAATCATGGCTGGTCGTGTAGCAGAAGTCCGAGGCATGCGCCGTCGAGCCGATATCGGTCGGGATGCCCGACTTGTCGATGCCGACGATATCGTCCCAGCCGCGCTCGATCAGGTGGTGGGCGACGGACGCGCCGACGATACCGCCCAGGCCGACGATGACGACCTTCGCCTTTTTCGGAAACTCTGCCATTGCCCGCGACTCCAAAGGGATAGACGGGCGCGTTTGCGCCCTTTCGAATGGCGCACAATATGCAGAGGACGACGGCTGGGCTACCGCCTGTTTGCGACACGCCACAGGTGCGGCGCGACCCCTTGCACAGAGCGGTCACCCAGGGGAATTAACTCAGGCGAAGGCCCAGATGTCCTCGGCCTGGAAGCCGACCTGATAACCAGCGGTCTTGAGCTTGACCACGACCTGGCCGATCTCGGCCGCTGGCAGCGCGCCGACCTCAATCTTGATCATACCGGGACGGTAGCGTTGCAGATCAAGCTGCTCGAACACCATCCAGTCGGCGCCCTCGCAGTCGACCAGGAAGGCGTCGATATGGGTGATGCCGTTGCGGTCGAGCAGCGTCTGCAAGGTCTCGGACGGCACCTCGATGTCCTTCAGATGCGGCGCGAACTTGTTGAAGTTGGCGTCCGCCTCGCCCCAGGCGTTCTTGCCCGACATCAGATTGGTGTCGGTGACCGACGAGCAGCCGATGAATTCGATCGGCAGCGTGCCGGCCTCGAGCGCTGCGGCATCGAAGGTGTGGACGGTGATCGTGCCCTGGGTTTTCGTGACAGCCACCGGCTCGATGATGAAGCGGCTGGCATCCGGGTAATTGGCGCGCAGGCGCTTCTGGTTATATGGGATTGGCTCGACCAGCATGGCGCGCGCCCCGGGAATGCGATGCAGCCAGGGCGTCACGTCGTCGAACAGCGCGCCGTCGCAGGCGCCAACATTGACCATCTGGAACGGCCGGCCGTCGCCGCCGAAACGGGCCTTTAGGGCAGCTTTGGCGAGGAATTTCGTGCCGTGCAAAGCCGGGCCGCGATCGAGCAGGCCGACTGGAAGGCTAAGCGACAGCAAGGTGCGCGCGAGGCTGGAAAGCGAGCTCATGACTTGTCTCCGGGAGTGACCTGCAGCGCCGCGCGGCGCCCGCCCTGGCTCGTCGCCCACAGCGCCATCAAGGGCGCGGCGAGCAGCAGGAAGGGCGGCAGGAGATTGGGGAAATAGATGCGGGTGTCGTGGATCGGAAAGACGGTGAACTTCGCCAACACGCCCAATACGAGCGCCGCCAGCAGGATGCCGGCGCGTCGGTCGAGACGGAAGCCGGCGCGGTCGAGCCCATACCATCCGGCCAATGCCAGCACCGACACGCCAACCCAACTGTTGAGGGTGACGGCGCGGACTACCGAGGCGGCGAAGGCCTTCAGATAGGCAGCAATGGAAAATGGCGGCTCGAAGCCGTCCATGTTGTAATGCTGCTCGATGGTGGAGAACCAAAGATGCGGCCACCAGCCGGGATGCTGCGCCCAATGCGAGATGGCGAAATAGGCGATGAAGGATGCCGCGAAACCGGCCAGCGCGCCCCACCCCCGCTCGCGGAACGCGATGAGCAGCACCGTGAAAATGGCGAGGAAAACGATGTTGTCGGGCCTGGCCATGAAAGCGAGAAAAAGGAGAACCGCCGTCGCCGCCTCCCGCTTGCGCACATAGGCAAAGGCGCCGCCGAGGAACAGCGCCGAGCATAGGAGATCGGGCGTCGAGGCGCTCGCCGCATCGCCGAAATCGGCCATGATCAGAATCGCGCCGACGATCGGCGCCAGCGCCAGCGCGCCTTCCGCGCGCAGCCAGGCGAGCGTGATGGCGCCGAACAGCAGCACGGAAAACACCTGCACCAGCCGCATCGCCTCGACCGGCGAGACGACATGGCTGAGGCTGGACAGGATTTCCGCATAAAGGAACTTGATCCGGTACATGCCGAGCAGCGAATGAAAGTCGGCGGCGCTCTCCGTCATGTGGCGGCGAAAGCCACCGCCATCGTCGGTCAACGTCTTGTAGTCGCCGGCCGAAACGCCTGCCTTGACCGTGCTGTAGGCATAATCATGCAGCGCCTGTGGATCGGGATAGGCGTCTTCCTCGGCGATCGCCAGATAGGGCAGCATGTCCCAATTGGTGTCGGGCATGAACCAGGCGGTCGCCGCGGTGAGCAGGATGTAGAGCGAAAACGCAATTGCCCCAATCGACGCGGCCCATTTCGCGTAAGCCCCCTCGCCCCACGCCAGACCGGCGCCGGTCAACCGTTCCAGCGGATTGGTGGGCGCGGACGGCCTAGTCAGCATGCTCGGCGGCCTCTTATTTGCCGACCTGGCTTTTCACGAAATCCTTCACGATCGCCACGATGCCGCGCGACAGAAGACTATCGAAGGCGTCGACGAAGCGGTCGACATGCTCGGGCTGGCAGATCAGCGGCGGCTCGAGCCGGATGACGTTGCGGTTATATTCGGTGAAGGCGACCAGCACGTCATAGTCGCGCAGCAAAAGCGAGCCGACGAAGCCGGACAGCGAGCCTTTCAACTTGTCGTCGAGCACGCTCACCACCGGTCTGAGCACCATAGGCAGGGTCTGCGAGAAATCGTGGAACTCGAGCCCGATCATAAAACCCTTGCCGCGCACGTCCTTGATGATCCTCGGATATTTTTCCTTAAGCGCCTGCAGCCGCTGGATGAGGTACTCGCCGGTCGAGGCGGCGTTGTCGATCAGCCCCTCGTCATAGAGGACATTGATGCCCTCGATCGCGGTGACGCAGGCCTCGCCCATGCCGCCGAAGGTCGCCATGGCGTGAATCATCGCCGTCTTCGGCGTGCCATAGGCTTTCATATAGACATCGCGCCTGGCGATCATGGCGCCGACCGCCGCCTTGCCGGCGCCGAGCGATTTCGCCAGCGCCGTCACGTCCGGCACCACGCCGTAATGCTCGAAGGCATAGAAGCGGCCCGAGCGGCCGTAGCCGCATTGCACCTCGTCGGCGACCCAAAGCACGCCATACTGGTCGCACAGCGCGCGTAGCTTCTGCCAGTATTGCGCCTCCGCCTGGATGATGCCGCCGCCGCCCTGGATGGTTTCGAGCACGATGACGCCGATCTGGGGATCGCTCTTGAACAGCCGCTCGACGGCGTCGATGTCGGCGAAGGGCACACGCACGACATTGTCCGCGACCTTGAAGTCGGCGCGGTAGAGTTGGCCGTCGGTGATCGCCAGCACGCCCTTGGTCTTGCCGTGGAAGGAATTTTCCGCATAGACGATTTTCGGCCGCTTCGGGCCGGCGGCGCGCTCGGCAAGCTTAACCGCCGCTTCCATGGCTTCAGAGCCGGAGGAGCCCAAGAACACCATGTCGAGGTCGCCCGGCGAGCATTTGGCGATGTTGTGCGCAAGTGCCGCAGCATATTGCGACATGAAGGCGATGGCGATCTCCTGGCGCTTCTCCTCCTGGAACTTTTTGCGGGCTTCCAGAATGCGCGGATGGTTGTGGCCGAAGGCCAGCGAGCCGAAGCCGCCGAAGAAGTCGAGGATCTTGCGGCCGTTCTGGTCGATATAGAACATACCCTCGGCGCGCTCGATCTTGACCTTGTGGAAGCCGAGCAGCTTCATGAAATGCAGCTGTCCGGGATTGAGATGCGCCTTGAACAGATCGGTGATGCGGGCGACATCCAGCGCCTTGGCCTGCTCGACGCTGATCAAGTCTGGCTTGGCGATGGAAGCGGGCGACAGCGCCGGCGCTTCAACCAGCGTTCGCGTGCCTGTCTGTTCCGGCTTGGCCATGACGGTCATCTGAAAAATCTCCCTTCGCGCTCTATTCGGCAGGCACATGTTTCGTGGCGACGGCGTGGCCGTCCTTCTTGGCGCGGTATTCGCTGTAGGCGGCGATCAGCATGTCCTCGTCGCGATATTGCGGCACCCAGCCGAGCTGGCGCTCGGCCTTGGACACGTCGAGCACGCATTCCTCGTCGGCGATCAGATACTGCTCAGGATCCATGATCGGCATGTTCAGCAAATCGAGCAGGTCGAGCGTGCGCTTGACCGCCCAGCCGGGCGTCGGCAGCAGGATCGACTTCGAGCCGGCATGGCAGATGAGATCGCCGAGCAGTTTCCTGACCGGCGGCGGGTTGAGCGAGCCGAGATTATAGGCCTCGTTCGGCACGCCGGCCTTCCAGGCGGCGCGGGCGGCCTCTGCGCAGTCGAACACCGAGATGAACTGATAAGGGTTCCTGCCCGAGCCGATCATCGGCACGGGCAGATTCCAGTCGATCAGCTTGAACAGTTTTTCAAGGATGCCGAGGCGTCCAGGGCCGATGATCAGGCGCGGCCTGAACAGCGAGATCGACATGCCGCGCTTGCGCCATTCGGCGGCGAGTTCCTCGGTCTTGAGCTTTGACAGGCCATATTCGCCGAGCGGCGCGACCGGATGGTCCTCGGTCATCGGCAGCACCACCGTGTGGCCGTAGATCATGTCGGTCGTGTAGTGGACGAGCTTCGAGGCGCCGGCCTTGTCCATCGCCTGGATGATGTTCTCGGTGCCGTGGAAGTTCACTGGAAAGAAGAAATCATGCCGCTTGGCGCGCACCTGGATCGGCGACAGCATCTTGGCCGACAGATTGTAGACCATATCGTCCGCCTTGAGCCCGACCGCCGCGACCGGGGCCGGATCGGTCACATCGCAGGTGATGAAGCGCATCGAACGGTAATGCGGCAGGTCGCTCTTCACGATGTCGGCGACGACGACAGTCTCGCCATCGGCGACGAGCTTGGGCGCAAGGTGACGGCCGACGAAACCGTCGCCGCCGAAAATCACATGTCTCATCGAACGATCTCGCTTGTCTGGATTTTGTCGGAGGCGATGGAAGCGGTCTGCTCCTCATGCCCGTGGCCACCCATTTCTCTGCCACTCTGGGCGATCAGGATCGTGCCGACGCAGATGCAGGCGATGCCGGCGATGCGCCAGCCATTGAGGTCCTCGCGGAAGACGAAATAGGCAAAGATCGCCACGGCGACATAGGCGAGGCTGAGGAACGGATAGGCGAAGCTGAGCTCGACCTTGGACAGCACATAGAGATGCGACGCCATCGAGATGACGAAGGTGCACAGACCGAGGAACACCCATGGGCTGAACACGATCTGCAGCAGCCTGACGAGCGGATTGACACCTTCGAAGGAGATCGGCCCCATCGACATCATGCCCTGCTTCAGCATCAGCTGCGCTGCGGCATTGGTCATGACCGTGAAGAGAATGAAGACTATGTATTTCATTGTTGCCACCCCGCCCCCTTGGGCGGTCCTATTACAAATCTGCCAATATTTCGTGAACCCACACCAGTGTTTTAAGTAAACCATGGCGTAACACTTTGTTTACCATGATCTATTCGACTTTTACCTATTCCGCGGCCTCAGCTCTTCCTTGTCCGATCTCCAGTCTCTTGGCGGTACGCGCCCAGAAGCTTGATAGGAAAGCCGGGTCGCGAAGCGCCTCCAGCCGTCGCCAATGCGGGAACGATGCGGCGAATGTCTCAGGCCCCATCCGGGCATCCTTGTAGGGGTTCACCGCCCCGCCCGCCTCAACCGTGATGCGGTCGAGCTGGGCAAGCAGCCGCAACGTCCTTTCACCCCGGTTGGGGAAATCGAGCGTCAGCGTGTAGCCCGGCCGCGGGAACGACAGCAGCGCCGGCGAGCGGACATCGCCGAAGCGCTTGAGCACCGTCAGGAACGATCCCTGCCCCGCCCGTCGCGCCGCCTCGAGCAGCGCGGGCACGATGCGGCGGGCCTTCTCCTCCGGCACCACGCTCTGGTGCTGGAAAAGCCCGCGCGGCCCGTAGAGCCGGTTCCAGTCGCGGACGCCGTCGAGCGGAAAGAAGAAGCCCTGATAGCCCGCTTGGCGTGGGACCGCGGACTTGCCCTTTTTCCAGCGGTAGGCCGCGTTGAAGGCCGTGAGGAAGGGCCGGTTCAGCACGTTGAACGGCGGCCGCACCGGCACGGAAAGCCGGGTGCCGGCATTCGCGGCGGCGTGGGAGCCGTGTTCGGCATGATTGCCGGTTAACAAAAGGCCGCGCCCGAGCCCATGGCCGCCCGCGAGCTGGTCGATCCACGCGACGGCATATTCGTTAGCCTGGTCCGCCGCCTCGGCGAGATCGAAGAATTCGCCGAGATGGCGAAACCGCGTCGCCTTCTCCATGATGTCGAGCGACGGCACGCGCAGAAGCTTGATCGATGCCGACAGGATCAGCCCGGTCAGGCCCATGCCGCCGATCGTCGCCCCGAACAGGCGGACATTATCGGTCGGCGAGCAGCGATAGGTCCGGCCGTCAGACCGCAGCAGCGTGAGGGCCTCGACATGACAGCCAAAGGTGCCGCGCCGATGGTGGTTCTTGCCGTGAACGTCGTTGGCGATCGCGCCGCCCAGCGTCACGAACTGCGTGCCTGGAACCACGGCTGGGAAGAAGCCGTAGGGCGCGGCGTAAGCGATGATGTCGCAAAGCAGCGTGCCGGCATCGGCTTCGAGCACACCGGTCTCTGCGTTGAAGGAACGGATGCGGTTGAGCGGCCGCATGTCGACCACCATGCCGGCATCGTTCTGACAGCTGTCGCCATAGGAGCGGCCATTGCCGTAGGCGAGCAGCGATCCGGCTTTCGCCTCGCCGCGCTTCAGCAAGGCGATGGCCTCGTCCGCCGGGATCGCCTTGCGCGCCGGTGGGGTCGCCAACCCGAAGCTGCCGAAGCGCTCCTGCCCCATCACCAGCCTCCGGCGACGAGGAAGACCGCGCCGATCGCGACGACGATCTGGCTGCGCCAGTCACGGATGATGAAGACGACCGGGTCGTCATGCATCTCGTCGCGCCGGGCCAGGATCCAGACGCGCATCGTGAGGTAGAGCACGATCGGCGCCAGCGGCCATATCAGCCAGGGATGCGGGTAAAGCTCGCGCACCGCCGGGCTGTCCATATAGAGCGCGAGCACCAGCGCCGAGGAGAAGGCCGACGCCATGCCGGCCTGGGCGACGATCTCCTGATCTTCGGTGCGATAGCCGCGGCCGGCGATGCGCTCGCCCGGAGGGATGGCCGTGGTGCGCAGTTCGACGAAGCGCTTCACCAGGGCCAGCGACAGGAAGAAGAAGATCGAGAAGGCAAGCAGCCAGAAGGAAACGTCCACGCCGGTGGCGGCCGCGCCCGCCAGCACGCGGATCGTGTAGAGGCCGGCAAGCGTCAGCACATCGACCAGAAGCATGCGCTTGAACGACAGCGAATAGCCGGTGGTGACGACCAGATAGCCGGCAAGCACGCCAAGGAATTCGATCGGCAGGAATAGGCCGGCTGCGATGCCTATCGCAAGCAGCGCCGCGATCGCGCCCATGCCGAACGGAATGGACAATGCGCCGCTGGCGAAAGGCCGGTTGCGCTTGGTAGGATGCTTGCGGTCGAGCGCGAGGTCGAAGAAATCGTTGAGGATGTAGATGGCGGACGCCACGGCGCTGAAGGAAACGAACGCCAGCAGGCATTCCCAGATCATATTGGGATTGAAATATTCGTGCGACAGCACCATCGGCACGGCGATCAGCGCGTTCTTCAGCCACTGATGCATGCGCAGCATCTTGATATAGGTTCTCAGCGTCGGCTTCGGCGCCGGCATCGCCTCGGCCTGATGCGCCGCCTGCCAGCGCCGGGCGCTGCGATCGGGCGCCACCACCAGCGCGTTGCGCGCGGCATCGAACACTTTGAGGTCGTGGCGGCTGTTGCCGGCATAATCGAAGCCCGCATCGCCATAGGCGGCGACCAGAGCGGAGCACTTGCGGCCCGAGGTCATGTTATGCGGGCCGTCGGTCGCCAGCACGCGGTCGAAAATGCCGAGATGCGCCGCGATTGCCTCGGCGAATTTGCGCGGCGTTCCCGTCGCCAGCACGATCACGCGGCCCTCCCGATGCTCGGCGTGCAAACGGTCAATTAATTCCTGACGGTAAGGCAGCGAGGCCGGGTCGATGTCGACGCGCAGGGATATTTCCTGCTTAAGCCGCGCCGGACCGCCGGTCAGCCAGAGCGGCAGCAGAAAGAAATAGAGCGGGTTCTTCTTGAGGAGGATGAACAGGCCTTCCCACAGAAGGTCCGTTGCAATCAACGTCCCGTCGAGATCGACCGCAAGCGGAATTGCGTTCCTGTCCGACCTCGCGTCCATTGTCCTGCCCCGATAGAGCGCAGGATCCCGACTCCAAATCCCGGAAGGGCCACGCGCCAATTCAACCCACGCCGTGTACCGGCGTCCACGGGGGCAGATATAGCCGGGGGATGACGCAGCGAACGTTAAAACGTGCGGTTGCAGGGAATGGTCATGCCGGTTTTTCGGCCGTCATCGTTAAGCGTCGGCTACCGGAAACGATAAAAGGCCGGACATCGGTTCGGCCTTTGCTAATCTTACCGCGCCAATCCGTTGCGCGTTACTTGATGCGGGCGGTCCCGCCCGAAATTTCGACCGTCTCCGAACCGGTCAGGGCTTCGAGGTCACCATTGGGCAGGGTGACGAAGCAGCCGTTCGAGCAGAACTCCACCGTCTCGCCGGCACCGAGCGTCAGCTCGCTCTTGGCGCCGCCTTCGGTCACGACCAGGGTCCGCGTCTGAGCGTCCCTGTTGATCGCGCTGGCGGCGAAAGCCGAACCGCCCAAGGCCAGCAAAGCAATGGCGGCAACGACAGACTTCCACATTGCAATTCCGGTGTTTCACACACCGCCTCTGTTCAAAATTTGCAAGGCATTCTCGCCCTTTGCATCGAAGCTTATATGAGATGTTACCTGAACCGCAACTGAATGCCGCATTCATGCCACAATCGGTTTCGGCGCAGGGCGACGCCACCGAAGGTGTATCGAAATGCGGCTAGGCCGAACGTTGCCGCACCTTTATCCAGGGTCTGGCTTGCGGCCCCTGCGCTTCATCTTGGCCAGCCGTTCCCGTTCGGCCGCGGCTTCCTCCTCCAGCCTCTGGCGCTCGGCGAATTCGGCTTCGATCTTGTCGTCGTCGATCGGCCAGGCTTCATGCTTGGTTGTCTCGACCATGGCGCGCGGCGTCGACGGGATCTCGATCCGCTCGTCCTCGAAGATATCGAAGATGGCGAAACGGATATCGTTCTGCACGACGCTGCTGTTCATGATGTCGGCAACGAAAACGCGAATTTCGAACTCGAGCGCGGCCGCCCCGAAATTGGCGAAGAGGACGAACGGTTCCGGATTCTTCAGCACCATCGGATGGGCGCGGGCAATATCCAGCAGGACGGCATGGACGCGCTTCACGTCGCTGCCATAGGCGACGCCGACCTTGATTTCGACCCGCCCCAGCTTGTTGCGATGCGTCCAGTTGCCGACCGCGTTGTTGATGAGGTTCGAATTGGGCAGGATCACCGACTGCCGCTGGAAGGTCTCGATCTCGGTGGCGCGCACGCTGATCTTGCGCACCGTGCCGCTGACATCGCCGGCGACGATCCAGTCGCCGACCTTGAACGGCCGTTCGGCAAGCAGGATGAGGCCGGAAACGAAATTCGAGACGACGTTCTGCAGGCCGAAGCCGATGCCGAGCGAAAGGGCGCCGGCGACCAGCGCCAGGTTGGAAAGATCGATGCCGGCCGCCGAGATGCCGACGAGGCCGGCAATCGCCACGCCTGCATAGCCGACGCCGAGCCGGATCGAGTTTCGCACGCCGGCATCGACCTTGCCGCGCGCCATCACCGAGCCGTCCAGCCAGCCCTGGAACCAGCGCGTCAGGAAATAGCCGATGATGAAGACGACAATGCCGCTGAGGATTCCGAGGAAAGAGATCGTCACCGAACCGATCGAGACGCCGGTCGCCAGCTTATAGGCCCAGGCCTCGATATCGCCGGGCTGGAAACCCCACATCAAAAGGATCAGCGGCAGGAAGACCACGACGATCATCAGGTTGATGGCGATGCTGACCACCAGCCCGAGCTGGTCGAGCGCGGTATCCTCGTAGCTTGAATTTTCCGAAAGCCAGCGCCCGACCGAAGTGTCGGCGAAGCCGCCCTCCTCGCCGATCGCGCGCGCCGAGAGGAAACCGATATAGGCCGTCACCAGGACGGTCCCGGTCACCACGACCTGGAACGCGACGAAAAGCGACAGGCCGATATAGCCGAGCAATGCCGCGGCAATGGTGAACAGGCCGAGCCCGACGGCAAGGAAACGAAGCCAGGCCGGCCAGGGACGCCATGAGCCGTCCTGCGCCTTGAAAGGCTTCAACCATCCCATCAGGATCAGGATGACGCCGATGATGATGGTTGCGATAAAGCTCCTGGCGATCGTCAGCGAAAGCGGAGAGCCCATCTTCTCGTTGACGACCGACAGGAAGTAATTCAAGCCGAGCACCAGGGCCATCGCGGTCGTCAGCCCGACGAGCCAGCGCGCCGGCCCCGTCGCGACCGGGATCAGGCGCCAGTTGGGCAGCCGTGGCTCAAGCGCAGCGTTGGTCAGCCGGTTGACGCAGAAAACCATGCCGATCACCGTCAGCAGGGCATTGAGAAACGTGCCGATGTCGCCGCGCAGCACATTGTAATAGTTGAAGAAGAACACGGCCGAGGCGAAGAAGACGCCGAGCGCCAGGGTCGGCAGCAGCGTCGACCAGAAGGCGACCGACAGCCGGCTGAGATAGGACGGCTCCTCGACGGTTGGGTCGGCCTCGAATATGCGGCCGAACAAGCGCCTGCCGCCGATCAAGAGCACGGCCGCCAGCGCCAGCGCCATCAGCGTCGCGGCAAGGATCGCCTGGAACTTGAATTTGAGGGCGAAGCTCAGCCAGGACGACACCGCCTTGTAAAGACCCGAGATCTGGTCATGCG
>NZ_RZRY01001510.1:0-478 GCF_003998035.1 Mesorhizobium sp. M2A.F.Ca.ET.039.01.1.1
GGCAAGAGCGGGCGCCGCCGCCAGCCTGGAAATGAACGCATCCTGGCGGCGGCGGGCTGCCCTGGCGGCCTGGTTCCTCAGCATCGGAATCCTGCCGCGGCGCATGGGCAATGCGGTGCTGGCATGGAAGCTGGTCGCGTCGTCCCGGCCGGCGGTTCTCACGCGGCTGTCGAAAACCATCCGTCGCGTGACGAACTAGGTTCGCGACACAGGGATTTTGAAAGGTTGCTGTTTGTCTTGGCGCAAGATTTTCCATTCATTTGCGTGAAATCAGCGCAAACGCTGGAGATTGGTTGAAGCCGCCCCAACCTCGTCATTCTATGGCGGAGCAAGGAGCGAAGCGACGCGGCGCAGACCATAGAATCCATGCCGTGACTTGAACGCGGCGCCACGGTGCAGAATTCTGCTCCGTTGCACGCCTTGGCGAAGGTAACGGCATGGATTCCAGGGTCTTCGCGACGGAGCTTCGCTCCTGCTC
>NZ_RZRY01001511.1:0-472 GCF_003998035.1 Mesorhizobium sp. M2A.F.Ca.ET.039.01.1.1
ACCCGCAAGGACTTCTCCGACTTGCTCGAGTTCGTGAAGGGGGAGGCGATCGAGCGGCTTTTCCTTCCATTCGTAGCATTGAACCATTTTGCGGAGGTCTGGGGCGGGCAGCAAGTGCAACTGCCCTCTCTAAGTGAGATCTATACAGCGGGTGAGCAACTGCAGGCTACTCCAGGGCTTAAGGCGTTCTTCGAAGCACATCCAAAGGCGAGATTGATCAATCAATACGGGTCGACAGAAATCAACGTCATTGCCGAGCACCGGCTTGCGGCTGACCCATCATGTTGGCCCCAATTGCCTCCCCTCGGCCGTCCGATTGCGAACACGCGGGTGTACCTGCTGGACGGCCATGGCGCGCCTGTGCCGTTCGGGGCGGTGGGCGAGCTTTACATTGGCGGCGCAGGCGTTGCGCGTGGCTACCTGAACCGGCCCGAGCTGACGGCCGAGCGGTTCATCGCCAGTCCCTTTGTGG
>NZ_RZRY01001512.1:0-466 GCF_003998035.1 Mesorhizobium sp. M2A.F.Ca.ET.039.01.1.1
CAACCTCGCCGACGAAAGCTCGATCATGGCCGTCGGCGAGAACGCGGTGCTCACGAACTGGGGGGCGTTGCCGGTCGAGGCCCGGTTGTCGGCCGCGGGATTCCTGCGGCACAGCGAGAGAACCATTGGCCGGTACCTGCCTCAGGGCATATCTCCCCGGGTGCCTGGAGAGGATTGGACCGTCGGCGGAGCGAGCCTCGGGCCGGCCTCTCCCCTCCGGCGGGCGGCTCCGTCCGAGCCTCCGGCCGCCGCGCCTGCGCCGCCGCAAGTTGCGCCAACATGGCCATCGAAGCGTGGCGCGGTTTGGCCGATCGCCGCCATCTCCCTCGTCTTCGCCGCGTGCCTGGCCTACGCCGCATGGCCGGGAAACCTCGTCTATCCGCAGGCGCTTGCCCCGGCCCGTGCCACCCCCGCGGTCAACGGCGATGACGTCAACAGGAGCCTCGAGGAGCGTATCGGGAAGATC
>NZ_RZRY01001513.1:0-463 GCF_003998035.1 Mesorhizobium sp. M2A.F.Ca.ET.039.01.1.1
GTGATAGGCCGCTCTCATCTCCCAAATATTGAACTTCGTTGGTGGCGCTTCATGCGTAGGTCCTGCCAATTCGTCGTTGTGCGCCTCACCCGCGTCTGTTGCTGCGTGCCAAGGATCCACCGCGAATTTCGCTTGCTGATCGACTCGTTCAAATTTCTTCTGGTGCTCGAGATCAATCGGCTTGAACGCAGGATCAGGCATATCATTTGGATTGAACCGCCTGAGGTAGTCTGGCGGGGGATTGAGGGGCGGATGAGGCGCGTCGATGTTAACGCCTAAATACCAACTACGATCAGAATGCATCTTGATGAAGCGCTCAGCCCGATCGCCTGCCCAACGCGCCTGCCGATATTCTGCGGCTGGTCCCGGACCATAGTGTTGGTCAAGATAGGGTTTGAAGTAGGCTTCGGGATTGACCCCTTTTGACCACATCCACGCATGATAGTCGTGGTTGCCTGACCAC
>NZ_RZRY01001514.1:0-459 GCF_003998035.1 Mesorhizobium sp. M2A.F.Ca.ET.039.01.1.1
CGCTCGAAGGACATCTCCATGAACATCGTCACGACCACATCGACCGTCCCTCGGACGGTCGCTCCCCTCGCCGCGCCGAGACCCCGCACTATCGACATCGCCCAGGCTATTCATCAGGCGGCCACCCGGCTTCTTCCCTTCCTTGAGCAGGGCAAGCCCGTCACCACAGCAGCGCTGCGCACGACCATGGCCGACAGCTTCGGCGGCACCGATGCGCAAGGCTTCTGGATCTGGAAGGACGCCTATGAGGCGCTGGAAGCCGCTCAGGTCCTGTTTCTGCGCCGCTTCGGCTCGGCGATCCTGTCGCGGTCGGCCTCGCCGCAGGCGGCGCTGGGGATGATGAAACGCATCGCGGATCTTGTTCCGACACACACGCGGCGCTCCGACGAGAGCCAGGCCATGCAGCAGCTGTCGACGCCGCTGCCGCTCGCCTTCGTTGCCGCTCACGCCGCCGCCGTC
>NZ_RZRY01001515.1:0-459 GCF_003998035.1 Mesorhizobium sp. M2A.F.Ca.ET.039.01.1.1
CTATAAAGGCGCATGCTCCATTTTCATAAACAATCATCACGCTGGCGCCGGGATCATTAAAACGCACGCCCCGCGGATTTTCGGAAGGCTCAGTTTCCTTAGCAAAGACGTGGGTCGCTTTTGCGTCGATCAGCGTGTTCGCTAAGTCTATCCAATGGGTGCCGACACATCCCAGCGCCCCACCTCCAAATCGCAGAGTTACAGTCCTAATATCGCCCATCTCCCCTTTCAGTTGGCGCACGCGCGCATAGGCGTCGCAGTAGCGTCTCCCGTGGTTGACTATGACGCGAACACCCTTTTCCTGTGCTCGGAGCTTGATATCGAATGCCTCGTCTACCGATTGCGAGACAGGTTTTTCAATTACGAGGCGCCTGAAGCCTAGGCCAAATGCCTCAGTCGCGAGCCTGTGATGCAAGTCCGCCGTCGTCGCAATGACGAGCAAGTCGACGGTGTCTGAAC
>NZ_RZRY01001516.1:0-452 GCF_003998035.1 Mesorhizobium sp. M2A.F.Ca.ET.039.01.1.1
GCTCCGGCCAGGTGGTCGCGAAAGCAAACACGGAACGTGCGGTCGCTGAGGCGACGCGGCAGCCGATTGGTCCTGGCGAAACCCAGCCCGTGTTCACCACCTCTGAAGAAGTATCCCAGGCCAAGGACATGATCATGGTATCTCTCGGTCGGTGTTTCGCCCCGTAACTCCCCTCCCGGCACATCTATCCGGTCGGTTTCCGGTGCGGGCTCGTTCCGACAGCCTTGACCGGCTTCTCGTCTTCTCGATTGTTCAATACCTGCATTGTTGTCCAAGTGGGCCAGTTTTGGCCCGACCTCGATCACCGCCTCTCATCGTGTCCGCTTCGTTGACTGTCTCGCCGCGCTGTTTCGTCTCCTCGCGTTAGCGGAAGTTAAATTTCGAGCGTTTCAGCTTGCCGCAAATTAGGGTCTCAATGGCATGTTTGCATGACTTTTGGAGCGGGCAGGAAG
>NZ_RZRY01001517.1:0-459 GCF_003998035.1 Mesorhizobium sp. M2A.F.Ca.ET.039.01.1.1
GCGGAATACGCACCTGAACGTTGACAATTCAACGTTCTGTTATGCGGTCTTTCCGCTCGGCGCAACCGCTGGGAAAGAATGCCGCGGTACGTCAGCCCGAAATGCGCTCGATCACCGCGCCGCAGCCCGAGAGCTTCTCTTCCAGCCGCTCGAAGCCGCGGTCGAGGTGGTAGACGCGGTTGACCGTCGTCTCGCCCTCGGCGGCAAGGCCGGCGATCACCAGCGACACCGAGGCGCGCAGGTCGGTCGCCATGACGGGAGCGCCCTTGAGCTTGGCGACGCCGTCGACGATCGCCGTCTGGCCGGAAAGCGTGATGTGGGCGCCGAGGCGGGCAAGCTCCTGCACATGCATGAAGCGGTTTTCGAAGATCGTCTCGGTGATGCGCGATTTGCCCTTGGCCATGGTCATCAGGCCCATGAACTGCGCCTGCAGGTCGGTCGGGAAGGCGGGGAAGGGGG
>NZ_RZRY01001518.1:0-458 GCF_003998035.1 Mesorhizobium sp. M2A.F.Ca.ET.039.01.1.1
CCCTTTGAACTCCTTGGCTGAGTCGGTGACGAGCGACCGTGGTCGACCGAACATCGGCCATCCATGCTCGATGCCGCGCGGCCAACCATGCCTCCCTTGGACACATGGCGTGCGCCAGGCAGAGCGCGACCGACAGCGCCGACGGCTTCTCGAGGGTGAGGCAGAAGCCAAGAATGCAGCGGGTGGCCACGTCGGTGACGATCGTGAGATATGCCCGGCCGATGAACGTTCCGCCGCCGTCGACGACCTCCACGAAGTTGATGTCGGTGGGCGTGTGATCGATCTGGCAGACATCGAGCGGGCGCGCCGCATGGATGTATCCTGGCCGCGGTTTGAGCCGCTGGAGATGCTTCGGATTGGCGGACCGTTTCCTCGCGATCTCCTCGGGGCTGAACAGCCCGGGTATCCGGCGGGCGACCGTGAGATAGGACGGAGCGGCCAAGCCGGCCTCTTCGCAG
>NZ_RZRY01001519.1:0-458 GCF_003998035.1 Mesorhizobium sp. M2A.F.Ca.ET.039.01.1.1
GCCGAACCGACGATCGCCTGCGCGGCGGCAAGCAGGACGGCTGTGCGGCGCCCTTCCCTGCCGGTCGCGGCGACCGCGGCCGTTGCGGTCGTCACGAAGCGTCCTTGCCGCGCCCCTCACCGCGAACCCGGCGCGAGACGCGATCGAGAACGGCATTCACCAGCTTGGGTTCGTCTTCCTCGTAAAAAGCTTTTGCGATGTCGACATATTCGGACACGATCACGGCCACCGGCACGTCTTCGCGCTTCATCAATTCGTAGACGCCGGCGCGCAGGATAGCGCGCAGCGTCGAATCCAGCCGCGACAGCGGCCAATCCTCGGTCAGCGCCTGGCGGATGACCGGGTCAATGGTCTTCTGGTTCTCGACGACGCCGGTCAGGATGGCGCGGAACCATTGCGCGTCCGCCTCGCGGTAGAGCGCGCCATCGACTTCCTTGCCGAGGCGGAAGGCCTCATAT
>NZ_RZRY01000151.1:0-11233 GCF_003998035.1 Mesorhizobium sp. M2A.F.Ca.ET.039.01.1.1
CACCAACAAGCTTCTGCCGAAATACAAGGCGGCCGGTCTCGTCTCCGACTTCGTGGTAACGCAGTCGGAGCTCAAGGATACGGTGCAGATTCAGCAAATGCGCCAGATGGTCGATGACGGGGTCGACGCAATCATCATCTGCTGTTCCAACGTCACGGCCCTCAATCAGACGATCGAATACGCGCACGACAAAGGCGTCCCGGTGATTTCCTTTTCGGGTTATGTGACATCGCCCCTGGCCATCAACGCCACCGAAAACGCCGTGCAGAACGGCTATATCGCTGGCGAATGGCTAGCCAAGGAAATAGGGGGCAAGGGCAATATCCTTCTGGTGTCGGGCATCCCCGGCATGGCCACGTCCGACAGCTTTGACCTTGGTGCCAAGGAAGCCCTCGCCGACCATCCCGACGTCAAGATTGTCGGTAATGTCGCGGGCAACTGGACCGATCAGGTTGCGCAGGTCGAGGTGCAGAAGTTCCTGGCCACAACCCCCCAGCAGATCGACGGCATCCTGGCCCAGTCATCGAATGAGAATGGCGTGCTCAACGCGGTTCGCCAGTCCGGCCGCGAAATGATGCCAATCGTGCTCGGTGGCGAGGCCTCGGCCGCATGCTTCTGGCGCAATACCCCCGATTTTGTCAGCAAGAGCTTCCACTTCTGGCCGCCCCGTGCCGACGCCAGGCTGGCCTGGGACGTCACGCTCCGTGTACTCGAAGGCCAGGGCCCAAAGAACCAGTCGATCCTGCGTCAGGCTCTGCCCTACACCATTGACGACGTGAACGCGGCTTTGCCGAAGGACTGCGACCCGAACTCGACCGACTGGATCGAGCCCAAGGGCGACGATTGGGCAACCTCCGGCGTGCTGGACGCCTTCTTCGAGAGACCGCATGATCCCCTCAGTTGGAAGCCTTGACCGCGGGCGGACAACTCGCACTCTGGCGGAGCCCAACCTCCGCCGGAGTGCTCGACCAGCGAAGGGGATCCAAAGTGGACAATGGGAAAAACTTCATCGAGCTGAGCAACGTCGTCAAAGCGTTCGGCGAAACCAAAGCCCTGCGCAGCTGCAGCTTTTCTGCCCGTAGTGGGGAAGTGCATGCGATCGTCGGTGAAAACGGCAGCGGGAAAAGCACCCTCGCAAAGATCATTTCAGGCGTGATGAGAGAAGACTCCGGCAGCGTCCGGGTACTCGGCGGCCGTCCGCGCAATCCCATCGAAGCTCAAACGCTTGGCGTAGCCACGATCTTCCAGGAAGTCCTGCTGGCCGATGAAGCAAGCGTAGCGGACAGTCTGTTTGTCGGCGCCGACGGTTTCCTCACCAAAAAGGTCTCCGCACGGGAAAAGCAGTCCCGCGCGCGGGAAATGATGCGGCGTTTCACGGGGCGCGACATTCCGCCGTGGGTACGCGTCGGGACTTTGCCGCTCAGCGTCAAGCAATGGATCGTCATCGGCAGGGCTCTGTTGCGCCAGCCGAAGGTGCTGATCCTGGATGAGTCTTCCGCTGCATTGGATCTAGAGGCGACCGAGCGCCTCCATCACGAAATCCATCAATTGCGTGAGGCCGGAGCCTGCGTGGTCCTGGTAACGCATCGTATCGCGGAACTGGTGCGCATCGCCGACAGGGCAACAATCCTCCGTGATGGCGTTGCGGTCGGAACGCTCGATAAGTCTGCGCTGACCGAGCAGAATCTGCTGGCCTTGATGACGCCGCAGGACCGTCAGATTGCCTCGCTTGATCGGCGCCAGTCCTCGGTGGCTAAGCCGCCGCTGATGACCATGTCCAGTGTGCAGCTGACGGAGAGGGCGCAGGCTTTTGATTTCCAGATAAGTCCGGGGCAGATTGTCGGAGTGACCGGGCTCGACGGTCAGGGTCACGAGCTGTTTGCCGCAGCTGCAGCGGGTATTTCCAGGCCCGAAACCGGGGCACCGCTGATGCACCTGGCCGGCGGCGCGATTCGGGCTTTGCGCAATGTGGCCGATGCGGACGCCTTCGGCGTCGCCTACGTATCAGGCGACAGGAAACGCGACGGCATTTTTCCCAACCTCAGCATTTTCGAGAATCTCGCAATAAGTCTCTATCGCCAGAACACGGGCCCGCTTGGATTGATCAGGCGCAAAACTCTGGAACAGGCTTTTGCAAGCGAGGTGCGCAGGCTTTCCATCAAGACTGGCCATTCCTCCAACAAGATTACGTCTCTCAGCGGTGGCAACCAGCAAAAGATCCTGATCGGCCGGGCATTCGCACGGGATCCGCAATTGATCGTGCTTAATGATCCAGCTCGGGGCGTGGATCTTGGCACCAAACGGGACCTTTACCGAGAACTGCGGAACTACACCGACGCCGGCGGTGCGGTGATCTACCTCTCCAGCGAAATCGAGGAGTTTCTGGGCTTCGCTGATCGGGTCGACGTGTTCGTCAACGGTAGCCTGTTCCGCTCCCTCGAAGGCGACAACATCGCGGAGGCTCCGATCCTGAGTGCAATGTTCGGCCACGCCGATCATACCGGACTCCAAGCAGTGACCGAAGGAATGGTTCAATGACCGCAGCATATTCCTCGGGCCGGGTGTCCCGCGACAGCCATCTTGTCGTTCCGGCGGCTTTGTTCATGCTCCTTGCCTTGGCCTGCATTGTCCGTAGCCCGGCTCTTTTTACCGGCACTGGAATAGCAGGGGCCGTGTTGGTGGCAGCGCCGCTCGTTCTTGCGACAATGGCTCTCACACCCATCGTGATGGCCGGGCGCGGTGCCGTCGATCTGGCTGTGGGGCCGCTTCTCGGGTTTATCAACGTAACGCTGATCCAGTGGCTGGTCGGTAGCGGGATTGTAGGCCCGGTGGAGTTCTTCGCCTGGGCCATTGGCATCGGTGTCGCCTACCAGCTCTTCCAGGCCTTTGTGATCGTCGTCGTGCGCGTTGCGCCGATCATTGTGACCTTAAGCAGCTATCTCTTCCTCAGTGGGATCAACTTGATGGTGATGCCGCGGGCAGGGGGTGTGGCTCCTGATTGGTTGGCCAAATGGGGCGCTGGCGTCGACCCATTTTCGCCGATTCTTGCCGTTGTTGTCGTGGCGCTTACTTTGTGGGGTCTTCTTACGCGCACGGCGTTCTATACGCATCTGCGCATGACCGGCTTGGACGAGCGCACCGCATATACGAGTGGCGTGCGCATCGAAGCCGTGCGCTTCGCGGCCCATGCCGTTGGCGGCGTCTTCGTCGGGTTAGCTGCGATCTGCCATACCGCACTGATCTCGTCCGGAGATCCGATCCAGGCAGGCACTTATACACTTCAGGCGATCACGGCCTTGGTGCTTGGGGGTGCCAGCATGGCGGGGGGAAGGGGCGGAGCTGTCGGTGCGCTCTTGGGTGCGCTCAATATGTTCATGATTTCCCGACTGCTCGCGACGTTCAATTTTGGTATGTACTCAGGCTACGCCACGCAAATGTCTTTCGGCCTCATCCTGATCGCATCGCTCTTGATCAACGTGCTCGTGAATAGCGCCAACGCGCCAAGGACGAGGTAGCAGATGACCGTGACACAGCTATCCATGGACGGAGCGAGGGGCGAGTTGGGCTCTTCTGGAATATCGCACATGATTCGAAACAATCGTGCCTTGGCCATCGGTGTCTGCCTTCTTCTCGCGCTTGCTATTGCGGGATCATTCCTCGTGCCAGGGTTTGCCTCGGTCCAGAATGCGCGTTCGATCCTGCTGCTTGCAGCGTTTCTGGGATTGGCATCGCTAGGGCAGACTATGGTTGCCCTGCTGGGGGGGCTGGATCTCTCGATCCCGTATGTCATCGGCGCAGCCAACATCCTTTTGCCTGCGATGATCAATGCGGGGTTGCCGGCCCCCATCGCCATCACCATGATCCTGCTGCTTGGGCTAATGGTTGGCGCAATTAACGGAGCGCTCAGTTTCCGGCTTCAAGGCCAGGCCCTTATAATGTCCCTTGGAGTCGGCTTCACGATCGTCGGTGCGACGCAGATCTACACCGCGCTCGGCTCTACCACCGGAGGCAATGTTTTTGCACCGATACCCGCCTGGCTGACGAACTTCGCTGCTTTCAACGGCCGTACATTTGGCTTCCCCATACCGCCGGTCGTCGTAATCTGGATCCTGGTGATCATCGCGACAAATTTTGTGGTGAAAAGAACATGGTTCGGCCGCAGCCTCTATGCTCTGGGAGGCAGCCGGAATGCCGCAGCCAGGCTCATGATAAACGAATTTAGACTGTGGGTTGCTGTACACGCGATCAGCGGCATCATGTCAGCAATGACCGGTGTGCTTCTTCTCGGCTTTTCTGGTGGCGGCTACGTAGCTGTGGGCGACCCCTATCTTTTCACAACAGTTGCAGCAGTGGTGATCGGCGGCACGTCATTGCTCGGAGGTGCTGGCGGTTATGGTGCAACCGTAATCGGGGCACTTGTCCTGACAGTCCTAACGTCCTTGCTGGTTGGTGTTGGACTATCGATCCCGGCGCAGCAGGCAATCGTGGGATTGCTTCTCATCCCGATGGTCGCTCTTTATGCCCGCATGCCGCACATTCGGTCCCAGGTCTGATACAAAGCCATTTATGCTCCGCTCGACGTAGCTCAAAGGTATTGTCCATCCTTTTTGAGAGAAACTAAGAACTAAACTTATATAGATTTTATTCTTCTAAGTTCTCAAATCAATATTTTAACGCGGCTGCGCCCTGGTCGTGGCGGCCAGTGACCGCAAAGACCACTCCCTATCGGATACATGCGGCCTTCAATTGGAGGTCGCATGAGCTACCGGCAATCCAGCCCGATATCGAGGATCAGCGCACTGTGCGTGATCCAGCCGACCGAAATCAGATCTACGCCGGTCGCGGCGATCGCAGGTGCCGTCTGCGCGGTCACCCGGCCGGATGCCTCGGTGATCGCGCGGCCGCCGACCATCGTCACGGCCCGGGTCAACTGCTGGGCGGTCATGTTGTCCAGCAGCACCGCGTCGACGTTGGCTGCCAGCGCTATGTCGAGCTGTTCGAGCGTGTCGACTTCCACCTCGATCTTCACCATGTGGCCTGCGGCCGCCCGCGCCCGCTCGATGGCCGTGCGGATGTCGCCGGCGATCGCGATGTGATTGTCCTTGATGAGCACGGCATCGTCGAGGCCGAAGCGGTGATTGCCGCCGCCGCCGGCGCGCACGGCGTATTTCTCCAGCGCGCGCAGGCCGGGCGTGGTCTTTCGCGTGCAGACGATCTTGGCCTTGTAGTCCCGCACCGCCTCGACAACCGCCGCGGTTTGCGTGGCGATGCCGCTCAAGTGGCAGAGGAAGTTGAGCGCCGTCCGCTCGGCTGTAAGCAGCGCACGCGCAGGTCCATGCACCGTCGCTAAGACGTCTCCGGCCGAGATGGCGGAACCGTCCGGGCGGATCACGGCGACTTCGGTCCGCGGATCGATCAGCTCGAAGGCGAGGGCGGCAACATCGAGGCCGGCAATCACGCCCGGCTGCCTTGCGGCCAGCACCATCGTCGCGGCGGCATCGGGAGGAACGATCGCGTCCGTGGTGAGATCGCCGGCGCGGCCCAGATCCTCGAGCAGGGCGGCTCGCACCAGCAGCTCGACCATCACGCGCGGCAACGGCGTCAGCGTCATGGTCAAGCCATCCTGTCGAGCAGCGCTTCGGAGGCGGAAGTCGTGTCGGCAAGGATCGCCGCCGCCTCGAATGTCCCGTCGAGCGTCAATCGCAGAGATCGCGGCTGCGCGTCGCGCTGGGGGAAATCGGCCCGGAAGTGCGAACCCCGGCTTTCCTCGCGGCTAAGGGCTGCGATCGTGATCATCAGCGCGACCAGCGCGGGGTCGGACGCGGCATCATGGCCGACTGCAATCGGCGCCAGAACCCCTGCCGCTTCGCGCAGCGTCTCACCGTCGCGCTCGATGCCGAGCGCGCGCGAGGCGATCGGGCGGATGCGCGAGACGTCCGGCCGCGGCGGCACGATCGCCGGTTTCAGCCGTTTACGCACGCCCGGAGACGCGGCGACAACGCTTGCCGCGACCCAGGCGGCCGATGTCACGGCTTCGATGAGCGAGTTGCTGGCAAGCCGGTTGGCGCCGTGCAGCCCGGTCCGCGCGACTTCGCCACAGGCCCACAGGCCGCGAAGCGAGCTGCGGCCTTCGGCGTCCACCGCCACGCCGCCCATGTGATAGTGAGCCGCGGGACGTACGGGGATCGGCTCTATGGCGGGGTCGATGCCGGCCTCGTGGCAGAGCAACGCTATTGCTAGAAAGCGTTCGGCGAATCTCGGCCCGAGACACTGCCGTGCGTCGAGGAACACGCGATGCCCGGCAGTGAGCTGGCGCCACACGCCGCGCGCCACGACATCGCGCGGCGCGAGTTCGCAGCCCGGCGTCTGGGCGAGGAAGCGCCTGCCGCGCTCGTCGACGAGGACGGCACCTTCGCCGCGCACCGCTTCGCTTATCAACGGCATCGGGCGCCGCGGGCCCTCGAGCGCGGTCGGGTGGAACTGAACGAATTCGAGATCGGCGAGTTCGGCGCCGGCACGTGCCGCAAGCGCCAGGCCCTGGCCGAACGAGCCGAGCGGGTTCGTCGTATGGTGGAACAGGCCGCCTGTGCCTCCGGTCGCGAGCACCACAGGGCCTGTCGAGAGCGTGATTGCGTCGCCGTTGCCGACGGCGAGCACGCCGGCGATTTCGCCGTCCTCGACAAACAGGTGTCGGACTTCGACGCCTTCGAGGACGGCGATCGAAGGTGTCTGCCGCACGGCGGCGGCAAGTGCGCGGACCAGTTCACGGCCGGTGGCGTCGCCGCCGGCATGGACGATCCGCCGGCGCGAATGCGCGGCTTCGAGCCCAAGCAGCAACGTGCCGCCTGGCGCATGGTCGAAATAAACGCCCAGTCGCTCGAGATGCTCGATCGCTCGTGGTGCCGCCTCGACGACGCGTCTCGCTGTCGCCTCGTCGCAAAGCGCGTCGCCGGCCGCGAGCGTGTCGGCAAGATGCAAGTCCGGGCTGTCGTCGCTGCCGAGGCTCGCTGCAATCCCGCCCTGCGCGAGCGTGCTGGAGGTTTCGTCTCCCAAAGTGGCCTTGGAGATGAGGACGACCGGTTCCGGGGCGAGATGGAGCGCCGTCATCAGCCCCGCAATGCCGCCGCCGATGATGACCGGCCGGCCGTGGAGGTCGTCTGTGGTCATATGGCGAGCATCCGCTCCACTGCCCGGCGCGCCCGATCCGCGACGCCAGGATCGATGGTGACGATGTGGCGGTTCTCCTCGAGTGCCGCGCGGATGTTGGCGAGCGTGATGCGCTTCATGTGCGGGCAGAGGTTGCATGGGCGCACGAAGTCGATTTCAGGATGCTCGACAGCGACGTTGTCGCTCATCGAGCATTCGGTCATCAGCACGACGCGCGCCGGCCTATGCCGTCCGACATAGTCCGACATCGCCGCCGTCGAGCCGGCGAAATCTGCTTCCGCGACAACTTCGGGCGGGCACTCGGGGTGAGCAAGCACCGTGATGCCGGGATGCGCCTCGCGCAGCTCGCGAATGTCGGCGGGCGTGAAGCGCTCATGCACCTCGCAACGGCCCTTCCATGCGATGATCTCGACCTTGGTCTGCGCCGCGATGTTCCTCGCCAGATATTCGTCGGGCAGCATGATCACCCGCGGCGCGCCAAGCGATTCCACGATCGCCAGCGCATTGCCCGAGGTGCAGCAGATGTCGGATTCGGCCTTCACGGCGGCGGAGGTGTTGACATAGGTCACGACCGGCACGCCGGGATAGCGCTGCCGCATCAGGCGCACATCCGCAGCCGTGATCGAGTCGGCCAATGAGCAGCCGGCGCCAAGGTCCGGAATGAGCACGGTCTTGCCCGGATTGAGCAGCTTCGCCGTCTCGGCCATGAAATGCACGCCGGCGAGCACGATGACGTCCGCATCGACCGACATCGCCTTGCGGGCGAGCGCCAGGCTGTCGCCGACGATGTCGGCCACGCAATGGAAGATCTCGGGCGTCTGGTAGTTGTGCGCCAGGATGACGGCGTTGCGCTCACGCTTCAGCGCCAGGATGGCGTCGATGTCGCCGGTGAAAGCCGGCCATTCGATCGGCGGGATGACTCGTCGGACACGATCATAAAGCGATGCAGCGTCAGGCAGTGAAGTAGGCATCGGCGCTCCAAATTATTCTCTAAGTGAGTATAATTTGGATATATTCTTATTATGAGAATAAAGGATGTCAAGCGCGCGATAGTGGCAATTTCGTTCCTGCGGCGACCCGCTCGTCGAGAACGGCACGGCGGAAGCGGAACAGTTTCGCCGGCCGTCCTACCGTATCGGCGGTTGTCTCTCCCGTTTCTTCGACCAGCTCCTGCTGCCCGATGAGGCGCCGGAAGTTCGGTTTGTGGACCAGCCTTCCGGAGAGCGCCTCAACGGTGCGTTGCAACTGGAGGAAAGTGAAGACGGGCGGCATCAGCTCGAACACTACAGGCCGGTATTTGATCTTGGAGCGAAGCCGCGCGATTCCGGTGGCCAGGATGCGACGATGGTCCGCTATCATCGGCGTCCCCGGTATCGGCAACGATCCGCGCGCCAATCCGCGCATTGCCTCTTCGACCAGGGCCGCCTCGTAGAGGAGCTCATAGCGCTGCAGGACGAGTTCCTCGTTCCAGTGACGGCCGTCAAAGCCAAAGGCGATTGCAGCCCTCTGCCGGCGCTCGCGCCTCACATGGTCCTGGCCAGCGTCGTCCGCCCAAGCCGCCAGCCGTGGCTGCAGAATATCGGCGACCATCGAGGGGACGTCGGAACGGTGGTCTTCCCAAGGGAAATAGTCGTACCAGCTCCGCCAGGCGCGCTTGCTCGAGGCGGCGGCATGCTCGGCGCGTGTCAGCGCAAGATAGCTGATCGAGATTACCCGTTGCCGGCGCTGCTCGCCGATCCGGTCGCGGTCGGCGCCAACTCTGTCGCTATCGGCAAACGTGTAGAGCTGCTCGATATAGCCGAGCTGGTGGCCGGTCTGCTGCTCTACCCATGTCCGCAGGCCGAACTGGAGAGAGCGATGGCCGAGCTCGAACGGGCCCGAGGGCAGCGCGTTGGCCTGGTCGACGGTGAGGACACTCGGTCCCTGATCCATCATTGCCACGACTACCGCGATCAGATCCACGTTCACATCCTGGGCCATGCCCGAATGCGTTTCTTTGCTGCTTGGCGATATGTGGTTTTTCATATTCCCCTGAGCTATTCGGCCAGCCCGGTCTGGAAAGGCTGAATCGAATCCGCTGCGAAATTGGACCGCGCTCGTTTGCCCGTCAACGTTCTAGCGCCATTCGCTCCGCCAGAGGGAATGGAAGACCAGGGAAAGGCGTTTAGTTCTCGGTAGCTTCGACTGCCACCCAACCAACCTGATGCCCACTTGGTTTGAAGCGATACGGTAATCAGCGGCGCTGACTGCAATCCGGTTGCATTTTCGTCCCAACGGATTTTCCAACTTCCGGCCGCGCGGCCCTGGCCGACTGCGCAGAAACCACAGAATTTGCGAAATTCGCCGTACTAATCCTCGGGAAAAAAGTACGGCGAACCGCACGCTAACCCTTTGAAACGATTGGTGATCCCGACAGGAATCGAACCTGTGACCTACAGATTAGGAATAAGAAGGTGGCTCACTTCGGGTTCTTATCCGGTTCGCCAGACCGCACAAAATCACACGAAGGACATGGATTGGCGAACCGCCCGCAAATTATTGACTTTCTTTGGTAAAGGTCGTCCCTCAGCGACTAACATAATCGTTGTTCGCCAATGGGTTGCGTGGCAGTTCGCCGAACTCGATTCAAGAAGCCGATTCAGACTGCTTGTTAAGCGGAAAGGTGGGCAGGCTGCTACGCGTGACCGCCCCGGATAAGCGTGAAGGGATCGGCCTTTGGCACGAGGTGCCCAACCGAGAAGTGATCTACGACTACACGTACGACGAGGATTCCCTCGAGCGCCCGGGGATCGATCGCTTTGACATCCTGATGGTCCACGATCTCGACATCTTCACACATGGATCGCGTGAGGCATTTCAAGTCAAGATCGCCCAATTCTTCGACGAGGGCGGCTATGAAGCGATGGTGAGGCTCCGCGAGCACGGAGTGGCCCAGGCCATAGGCAGCGGACAGAACGACGTCGAATGCAGTCAGGCCGTGGCAAACCGTGGCGACTTCGACATCTTCCTTGTCCCCGGACGCTACACACTGTTGGAACAGGAGGCCCTCGATAGCTTCCTTCCGTTCTGCGATGCGCGCGGCATCGGCGTTGTCATCGGTGGACCCTACAATTCCGGGATTCTCGCAACCGGGCCAATTGAAGGCGCATACTACAACTACGCCAAAGCTCCGCCCGAAATACTCGATCGTGTCCGTAGGATCCAGGCCGTCTGCGAGCGACATGGCGTGCGACTGATAGGTGCAGCATTCCACTTCCCGCTACTTCATCCGCAGATCATACCCGTCATTCCCGGTGGCGGCAGTGTCGAACAGATGAGGCAAAACGTTGCGATCTCTCAGGTGTCGGTTCCCGATGCGCTTCGGTCCGATCTCAGGGCGGCGGGCCTACTACACCAGGCTGCTCCGACCAGCCGACCCAACTGATACGAGCCAATTTTTGTGGCGCGCCTTAGTCCACTCTGCATCCCGGAAAATTATCTAAAAGCTCCTCGACCATAAAACGCTCGCCAACTCCCCCTTGACTGGACTGATCAGTCCAATGTAAATTGCATCGATGATTGAAGCTGAAACGACCCAAGAGCGAATTCTGCAAACGACGCTTGACCTCATCTGGGCTCGCAGCGTCGGCAACGTGTCGACCGACATGGTTTGCAAGCGCGCCAAAGTAAGCAAGAGCAGTCTCTATCATTTCTTTCCGTCGAAGTCGGATTTGGTGGTTGCTGCCTACGAGTTCCACTGGAAGCGCGTGGCGGCAGACTATGCGCAGGTGTTCAAGGAATCGATGACGGCCGAGGAGCAATTGAAGGCCTACGTCGCAATCACGACTGTCGACCTTACCCGGCAGAAAGAGCTAACCGGCAAGATTCTGGGATGTCCTTATGTTTTGGGGGCCGCTGAGATGAGCACGCTCGACGAGAAGGTTCGCGCGGTCGTCGAAAGCGTATTCGACAGGATCATTGGCTTCCTGGAAAAGGCCGTTGCTGTTGGCGTGAGGGCAGGGAGTTTCAAGGTAGATGACGCTCGCGTCGCCGCGCAGGACTTGTACATGATGATGACAGGGGCCGT
>NZ_RZRY01001520.1:0-456 GCF_003998035.1 Mesorhizobium sp. M2A.F.Ca.ET.039.01.1.1
GGGTCATCATGCCTGCTAAGGGTCCGCGCGCCGCCAAGCCAGCCTCAAAATGGCTCACCATCGTCGGCATCGGCGAGGACGGTGTAGCGGGTCTCGGCGACGAGGCCAAGCAGTGCATCGCGCAGGCCGATTTCGTCTTCGGCGGCAAGCGGCATCTTGGTCTCGTTGCATCCCTGATTAAGGGGAAAGCGACACCTTGGTCGACGCCCTTCGATGCCGAAATGCACGAGGTGCTGGCGCTCGCGGGCAAGGACGTCTGCGTGCTCGCGTCCGGCGACCCATTCTTTCACGGCGTCGGCGTCACCCTGGCGCGCAAGGTGGAGCCGGATGAGATGCTCGTTCTGCCGGCGCCGTCGTCTCTATCGCTGGCCGCCTCCCGTCTCGGCTGGGCCTTGCAGGACATCGAGACCATCTCGCTGCACGGCCATTCGATCGACCTGATCCGCCCCCTGCTCC
>NZ_RZRY01001521.1:0-455 GCF_003998035.1 Mesorhizobium sp. M2A.F.Ca.ET.039.01.1.1
GTCTGGTACAAAGGGAGGAGACGCCGCCATGATCATCGACACGCATCTGCACCTCATCGACCAGGCCGCGCTGCGCTACCCGTGGCTGGCTGGCGTGCCGGCGCTGAACCGCGATTTCTCCTATGAGGAATACGCCACCGACGCGTTGCGTTCCGGCATCGAGGCCGTGCTGCATATGGAGGTCGATGTCGACCCTGCCGATATCGCAGCCGAAACCGCTTACGTGAAGTCGGTCGCCGGCCGGGCCGGGAGCCTGCTTCGCGGAGCGATCGCCGCCTGCCGGCCGGAGGAGGCCGGTTTCGAAGCCTATCTGGAGACGGTCACGGCGGACCCGTTCATCAAGGGTTTCCGCCGCGTGCTGCATGTCGTGCCCGACGATGTCTCGGAAGGGGCGCTGTTTCGCCAGAACGTCAAGCGGCTGGCCGGCACCGGCCTGACCTTCGACCTTGTTGTGC
>NZ_RZRY01001522.1:0-454 GCF_003998035.1 Mesorhizobium sp. M2A.F.Ca.ET.039.01.1.1
CTTGGCCAGCTTGCGGATGGTCAGGCCCTCATAGCCTTCTTCCTGAACGAGCTTGTGGGCCGCTTCGACCAGTTCGGAGCGCAGCTCTGCTTTCTGTTTTTCGCGGCGTGTCTGGACGCTCAACGGCAAGGTTTGCCTGCCTTCGTTGGTTGGTTGCCTTGTTAAATTATATACGCTGTACGGAAACGAACAAGTGCGTGGCAGGTTCCCCAACGTCCGCCCTAACCCTTTGTTCCAACGCAATTCCTAGATGGCGCCGATGCCGCCGTCGAGCGCCAGCGCATGGCCGGTCATGAAGGAGTTGGCGGGATCGGCAAGAAACAGGATCCCCGTCGTGATCTCGTCAACCTCGCCGACCCGCTTCATCGGCACGCCGCGCGTGAGTTCGGCAATCGCCTCGGCTTCCGGGGAGCCGCTGGCGCGGACGAAGCCGTCCACCATCGCGGTCCTGGTA
>NZ_RZRY01001523.1:0-454 GCF_003998035.1 Mesorhizobium sp. M2A.F.Ca.ET.039.01.1.1
CCAGAATCGAGGCCCTTCGCCCGGCGCTCGCCGACCCGGGAATCGGCGAGCGCCGGGCGAAGGGCCTCGATTCTGGCGACCATGCCGGATTCGACGCGGGTCCGCATGCCCCGGTCGATCGCGTCCAGCTCCCTGGGATCGTCGTCGAACGCGCCGAACCAGGCGACGACCAGGCGGCCGTCGCCCTGCTCCTTGACGTTGGGCTCGGCGAAAAGCCGCGAGGCGCCGTCTCCGCAAATCTGGTCTATGCGGGCGAATGTGGCTTCGCAGTCTAGCCACAGCGACTTGCCGGCAACGGCCAATACGTCGGCTGAGCGCGCGTGCGTTGAACGAATGAAGTGGACGTTGCCCCGCCCCACCATCAGGTCTTCCCCTGCCACGCCTACTTGCCGTTAACTATGCGTGGTTTCCCCGGCGGCCACTCTTTGACGGAAACAAAGTCTGAGTCAACAAG
>NZ_RZRY01001524.1:0-453 GCF_003998035.1 Mesorhizobium sp. M2A.F.Ca.ET.039.01.1.1
TTCTGGATGTCCAGCAGCGCGGAGGCCGCGGCGCGCTCGGAAAGCGCGATGTAGGCGTTGAAGCTCTCGACGGTGAAGCGCGACAGGCCAGGCTCCTTCTCCTTGATGAATTCCATCAGCGCCTGCAGGTTGACGCCGCTATTGAAGAAGGCTGTGACCTCGTCGAGATTGCGACGGCCGCGGTAGAAGACACTCTCATTGATGTAGCTGATCGCGCCGGCCATGACCTGCTGTGCCGTCGCCTGCCAGATCGAATTCTCCGAATCCACGCTTTCGGGAACCAGAATGCCGGCGATGTTCTGGATATCGGTCGTGCGATCGCCGCGATCGGGCCGGATGAAATCCAGCGGATTGTAGCGATGCGTCCGGTCCGATCCCGGCGCGAAAAGAAAGACCTGGTTGCCTTTCGATTTGCGATAGCCGGCGGTCGACCGGAAGATCTCGCCCTTGAGG
>NZ_RZRY01001525.1:0-452 GCF_003998035.1 Mesorhizobium sp. M2A.F.Ca.ET.039.01.1.1
GTCAACGGCAATATGTTCTTCTTGCATGACGGGCGCGCCCGCACCCTCGCCGAGGCGATCCTTTGGCATGGCGGCGAGGGGCAGAAGGCGCGCGACCGCTTTGCCGCCGCCGATGCGGCGAACCGCGATGCGCTGGTCAAATTCCTGGAGTCCCTGTGAAGTCGAAGCGTCTTGCGTTTGCTCTCCTTCTTCCCCTGGCGATGGTCGGCCCATCCCCGGCATCGGCTGAGGTGAGGGCCTCCGCTGTCATCCAGCGGGCGATCGATGGTTTTATCCGTCCTGCCTATGCCAACCTGCGCGACCATGCCGGCAGCTTGACCAAGGCCGTGCGGGCGCTCTGCGATGCGCCGTCGCAAAGCGGCCTCGAGGCGGCGCGTGCCGAGTTTTCGGCCACGGTCGAAGCCTGGTCATCGGCTGAAATCATCGCTTTCGGGCCGATCAAGGAGAACAAC
>NZ_RZRY01001526.1:0-450 GCF_003998035.1 Mesorhizobium sp. M2A.F.Ca.ET.039.01.1.1
GTATCCGCGTGTCCAGTGTCGGCGAAGACATGCGTATAGTACCAAGGACGGTGGATTAGATCGCGGTTCTGAGACACCTGGATCCAGCGGCCGCCGTAATTGTCGGTGCGATAGAGCCCGATCTTGTCTCCCTCCGCCTCGATGAGAGCGTAGACGCGCCCGCGCTGCACCTTCGAAACAGAGGCACCAATCTTACCGAGCACGCCGTCAGGCAGGCCGTTCCGCCCGGATAGTTCTTCCCAAGTGTCGCCGCCGTCAAACGTCCGGAAGAGGCCGCTCCCCGGCCCACCGCTACTGAGGTTCCAGAAGCTCCGCCGTGTCTGCCACATCGTAGCGAAGAGGATGCGTGGATTGTTGGGATCCATCGAGACGTCGACTGCGCCGACGTCGGCATTCCGGTAGAGGACTTTCTGCCAGGTCTTGCCGCCGTCCTTGGAGCGGAACACGCCC
>NZ_RZRY01001527.1:0-449 GCF_003998035.1 Mesorhizobium sp. M2A.F.Ca.ET.039.01.1.1
GCGCCAGAATGATCAGGAGCGCCAACAGGCCGCCGCCTGCAAAAACGAGCGGATTCCGCTTTGCCAGACGGGGAATGTCAGATAGTCGCAGCCGACCGATCGGCGCGGCTTGAACTGGTGCGGAAATGAGCGTCATATTAGTACCGGATCCGCGGATCAACCAGCGTATAGGCAAGATCGACCGTGAGGTTGATAAGGACGTAAAGACCCGAAGTCAGGATGAGCACGCTCTGGATAATGGGATAATCGCGGTTGTTGATCGCATCCACGACCAGACGACCGATGCCGGGTATGTTGAACACCGTTTCCGTGAGGACGACTCCGCCGATCAGATAAGCGAAGCTTATGCCGATGACGGTCAGAATGGGGACGCCGGCATTCTTCAAGGCATGGTGGACAAGCATGGCATAGGACGAAGCACCCTTTGCAGCGGCCGTCCGCATATAGTC
>NZ_RZRY01001528.1:0-449 GCF_003998035.1 Mesorhizobium sp. M2A.F.Ca.ET.039.01.1.1
ATGGATGGCGCCGTCGACCCCGCCGCCGCCGAGCAGCGACGAATTGGCGGCGTTGACGATGGCGTCGACCGCGAGCCTGGTGATGTCGCCGGTATGGATGCGGAGCCTGTCGCCGGGAGCGCTCATCTCACATCCTGAACACGCCGAAGCGCGTCTCCTCGATGTCGGCATTGAGCGCGGCCGACAGGCTGAGCGCCAGGACCTCGCGCGTCCTCGCCGGGTCGATGATGCCGTCGTCCCACAGCCTCGCCGAGGAATAGAGCGGATGACCCTCATGCTCGTATTTCATCAGGATGGGCTTCCTGAATTTCGCTTCCTCTTCGGCGCTCCACTCGCCGCCCTTGCGCTCGATACCCTCGCGCTTGACCATGGCAAGCACCGTCGCCGCCTGCTCGCCGCCCATCACCGAGATGCGCGCATTCGGCCACATCCACAGGAAACGCGGCGAG
>NZ_RZRY01001529.1:0-446 GCF_003998035.1 Mesorhizobium sp. M2A.F.Ca.ET.039.01.1.1
GCGGGAGCAGCCAGGCGCGTCCTAAAGACATCCGGCGGCGTCCTGATATTCGGCGATTGGCAACTGCAAGCCGCGATCTGACGGCCTCAGGACTGGAGCGGTCGCGGCTCTTCACGCCGTCAGTGTCGAACCATTATCCATCACCGTCGAGAAGCCCTTGGCTCTGACACGAGAATGACCAGACATCTGCGCCATCGTTCTGCAACACCCAGATGCTGTCGAAATCTTCGTCTGGCCAAGATTCCGGGGCGATACCCGCGCGACCGACGAGGGCAGTTGCCAAACCAGGATAGATTCGTGCTGCCAGCTTACCAACACAGGAGTTGGGGCTGTGCGGATGGCTTCTGCGGCCAAAGCCTCTTGGCCCTTCGCATAAGTGACATCAGGTTGAAGACCGAGGCGTCTCGCCAGTGGCGTGATTGTTTGGCTAGGCCGTTTGCTGTGGG
>NZ_RZRY01000152.1:0-11187 GCF_003998035.1 Mesorhizobium sp. M2A.F.Ca.ET.039.01.1.1
CTCCTGTGGAAGGTGGAGCTGCCATCGGCGCTGCCGACCATCATGGCGGGTCTGACGCAATCGATCATGCTGTCGCTGTCGATGGTGGTGTTCGCCGCCCTGATCGGCGCCGGCGGCCTCGGCACGGAAATCAACCGCGCGCTCGGCTCGCGCCGCATCGATCTCGGGCTTGAGGCGGGCCTCGCGATCGTTGTGCTCGCGATCGTGCTCGACCGCATGACCCGCATCGGCGTTGGAGGCAAGAAATGACCGTCGCGGTTGATTTCAAGAATGTGGACATCGTCTTCGGGGCCGACCAGGCAGGTTCGCTGGCGCTGATCGACCAGGGCGCCACGCGCGCCGAGATCCTGGAAAAGACCGGCAATGTGCTGGGCTGCGCCGGCGCCAGCCTCACCGTGCACGAAGGCGAGATCTCGGTGCTGATGGGCCTGTCCGGCTCCGGCAAGTCTACGCTGCTGAGGGCCGTTAACCGGTTGAACGTGGTGTCGCGCGGCCAGGTGCTGGTCAAGGACGGCGACCGCATCGTCGATGTCGTCACCTGCGACGAGGCGACCTTGAGGCGGCTGCGGCAGAAGCAGGTGGCCATGGTGTTCCAGCAGTTCGGCCTGCTGCCCTGGCGCACCGTCGAGGAAAATGTCGGCTTCGGCCTCGAGCTCGCCGGCGTGCCGGAAGCCGAACGCAAGGCGCGCGTGCAGAAGCAGCTGCAGCTCGTCCATCTCGACCAGTGGTCGAAGAAATACGCCCATGAACTTTCGGGCGGCATGCAGCAGCGCGTCGGCCTGGCGCGGGCCTTCGCCACCGAGGCGCCGATCCTTCTGATGGACGAGCCGTTCTCGGCGCTCGACCCGCTGATCCGCACCAAGCTGCAGGACGAATTGCTGCAGCTTCAGGCGGAACTGAAGAAGACCATCATCTTCGTCAGCCATGACCTCGAGGAGGCGCTGAAGATCGGCAGCCACATCACGATCATGGAAGGCGGCCGCATCGTCCAGACCGGCGCGCCGGAAGACATCGTGCTCAGGCCTGCCAACGACTATGTCCGCGACTTCATCGCCAATGTGAACCCGTTGTCGGTGCTGACGGCGTGGAACGTGATGCGCGACCGCCGCGACCTGGAGCAGGGCGAGGATGGCTGGGTGTGGCTCGACAGGCGCAAGACGACGCGCTTCAAGATCGACGAGCATGGCCTGGTGGCCGCGGCCGAGCGCGACGGCAAGCCGGCGGTGTGGGTCTCCTGCGCCGATGTCGAGCGCCAGCCGGAAGAGGGCGCCCAGGTGTTCTGGGCCAATCCCGGCACGCCGCTGAAAACGGTGATGCTCGCCATGCACCGCTCGCAGACGGCGCCGGTGGCGCTGTTCGACGAAGGCTCGCGCTTCGTCGGCGCGATCGGCATCCGCGACGTGCTGAGCGCGGTACTGCGGCGATAGGCTTCTTCGCAGGCGTATAGCGCCCTGGCTGGGCGTTTTGCCTGCGGCTTGTCTTTCGCTTCCTTCGGGCGCAGAATCCACCTGTTGCGTGGCCATGCGCCAGAGGGGTGATGCCGACGTCGCGCACAGGGGTTCCAGGCGCGATAGCGCTGTCGATTGTCGCCGGAGTCTCGCTTGGAAGCGGCGCGGCGCTCGCCCAAGATTTTGTCATCGGCAATGGCGTCATTGCCGGCCAGCAGACGATGAGCAATGCCGGTGATACCGGCCTCGTGCAGGCAAACGGAGCGATCGAAACATTCGGCGCCGGCGTCGATGCCGTGCAGATGTTCAATTCGGGTCAACGGCTGACCAATTACGGGCTGATCGCAAGATTGGGCGGCGGCGCCGCCAATGTGCATTCGCAAGGGCCCGACGCGACCATCCTCAACAACGGTGCCATCCTGGCGATCGGCGATGGCTCGATCGGCATTTTGTCGGAAGGCGGCGATACGCAGATCGTGAACAACGGCACGATCGAAGCGCTTGGCGTCGCCACATACGGGATCATCAGCGATGCTCCGGCCGGGCATGTGGATAACCATGGCTTTATTGGCGTTTCCGGCACGGCTGCCGCGGGCATAATCGGCGACGGGCCGGACCTGACGGTGGACAACAGCGGATCCATCGAGGCCTATGGGACCGCGGCCGGAGGGATTCTGTGGCAGAGCAACGGGCTGCGACTCGATAATTCCGGGTCGATCGTTGTGTCGGGCCTGGCTTCGGTCGGCATCGGCGCGAGCGGCAATGACATCACCATCACCAACAGCGGCACGGTCGATGTCTTCGGGACGGCTTCGACGGGTATCAGTGCGCTGTTCGGCAACGCCACGATCACCAATTCCGGTTCGGTGATCGTAGAGGGTCTGGGCGGTGTCGGCATTGCGGCCCAGGGCGGCAGTTCCGTCATCACCAATTCCGGTCACGTCTTCAGTGACCAGAGCGTGGCGATCTATTTCGGCGCGTCTGGCGCCACGCTGAACCTGTTGGGCGGGACGGCCATCCAGGGGCCGATCGTCTTTTCCGGTGGCGGCAACACCGTCAGTTTCGGCCCTGGGCTTAACGCCGTCATGAGTTTTTCAGGAAGCGGCCCGCCGCAAACCATCCTCACCGGCGGCAGGCCGTTCGTGACCAGCGGCGACAGCGTGGCGGTGGTCGACATCACCGGGTTTGCGAGCAGCGGGCCGCTGATCGAGGACCTTGTCGACGGCATAGCCGGTGTCGCCGAGGCCCGTATGGCTGCCCCAGACGACGGCTTGCCTGCGCTACGGAAAGGTCCGGACGCCTGGATCTCCACTTTCGGCGGGATACGCTCCCAGGGTGGTTCCGGCGCATCGGCCGGGTTCAGCGAGGCGCTGGGCGGTGTGGTCGCCGGCGCTGAAAGGCGCTCGGGCGACGGCTTCCTCGGCGGCTTGTTCCTCGGCGGCGCCGCCGGGTCTACCGAGGTCGACGACGACGCGCAGGAGATCGTCCATCGCGGCGCGTTTGCGGGCGGCTATCTCGGCTATGACGCAGGTGCGCATTTCGCCGAGGCGGCGTTCGTCGCCGGCGTGCTACAGGAGCGCAGCCGCCGCCATGTCGCGAACAATCTGGTGCTCGGCGGCATCGAAACGGCGCGGGCCGATTTCAACGGCGTTTTCCTGAGCCCCTCGGTCACGCTCGGCATGCGGCTGCCGGTGACGGCCGGAACGCTGATACCCAGCGTGCGGCTGCGCTACGCTGGGCTCTTCTTCGACGACTACACGGAGACCGGCTCGGACGGCGATCTTGCGGTCTCGCGGCGTGACGTCAACGTCTTCGAGGCCCGCGGCCAGCTCGGGCTGGCGCTCGCTCCCGTCAGCACGCCAAGCCAGGCCTGGCAAACCACGCTTCGCGCGGGGGTCGACGCGATCGCGCAAAACAGCGACGACGTTTCGGCAACGCTGCTCGGCCAGGACATCTCTTTTCCCGCGGGCGGCAGAAAATTCGTGTTGCGCGGCTTTGCCGGCGCGGACGTCGCGGCGGAGGTGAGCGCCGGCATGACGCTCAATGCCGGCTTAGAGGTGGGTTACGGCAGCGACAATGCCTTCACTGTCTGGGGGGTAGCTCGTCTCAGCAAGGCTTTTTGAGACAGCTGACCGCCGGCCGGCGCCGCGTTTGAAGGTGGCATTCCATCGCCATGGGAAGGCCGTCTACCGAATTATATATTTTTCGAAATCCATTCTGATTTCAGAAGCCTATGCAGTAGAATATTGCTACGGCCGCGAGGGCGATGCCCGGCGGTGAAAATGCAGCGGGGTACGCGACGATGATTTTCCGCCAGCTCTTTGATTCCGTCTCGGGCACATATTCCTATCTGCTCGCCAGTCGCAAGGGCGGCGAGGCGCTGATCATCGATCCGGTGCTGGAGAAGGTCGAGCGTTACCTGCAATTGGTCAACGAACTGGATTTGAGGCTGGTAAAGGCGGTGGATACCCATCTTCACGCCGACCATATCACCGGCCTCGGCGCGTTGCGCGACAGGACGCATTGCGTGACCGTCATGGGCGAGCAGACCAAGGCCGACGTGGTGTCGATGCGGCTTGCCGACGGCGATAAGCTCGGCATTGAGGGGCTGGCGCTCGACGTCATCTACACACCCGGCCACACCGACGATTCCTACAGCTTCGTCCTGCCCGACCGGGTCTTCACCGGCGACACGCTGCTCATCCGCGGCACCGGCCGCACCGACTTCCAGAACGGCGATCCGCGCCAGCAGTATGAATCGATCTTCGGTCGCCTACTCAAGCTGCCCGACGAAACGCTGATCTTCCCGGCGCATGACTATAAGGGCGAGACCGTGTCGACGATCGGCGAGGAGAAGGCCTTCAACCCGCGCCTGCAGGTGAAGTCGGTCGACGAATATGTGAACATCATGAACAATCTGAACCTGGCCAACCCGAAGATGATGGATGTGGCCGTGCCCGCCAACATGCGGGTCGGGCTGCATCAGGACGACATCGCCGCCCGCGGCTGGGCGGTGAGCGCCGAGCAGGCGTTGGCGCTTGTCGGGCGGCCCGACGTGGCGCTGATCGACCTGCGCGAGCAGTCCGAACGCGAGCGCCACGGCGTCATCCCTGGCGCGATCCATCTGCCCTATGCGCGGCTCCAGGAGAACATCATGGCCGGCGGCATGCTGCATGAGCTGGCCAAATCAACAGCCAAGCAGCTGCTGTTCTACTGCGCCTTCGGCGAGCGTTCTGCGATGGCGGTGCAAGCGGCGCAGGATGTCGGGATTTCCAACGCTCGCCACATCCAAGGCGGCATCGACGCCTGGCGGAAGGCAAGCGGGCCGCTATCCCACTAGAGCGTTTCACCGTTTCACGGAAACGGCGATCCGCTCTATCCCTTTGTTTTTACGCAATTCCGGACGGAAAACCGCTCACACTTTTCCTGGAATTGCTCTAGCAACCGACTGGATTCAATTCAGTCCGATCAGCTTGGCGCCGTTGCGGAACAGAGCCTCCCCATCCCGGTCGAAGCGGAAGGTGGCGATGAAATCGTCGGCACGATAGTTCGGCAAGGTGCTGCGGATCGTGGCGGCGAAGGTCCGCGCCTCGTCATGCCGGCCGGCCAGCGCCAGGCAATGGGCGGCGATCGCCAGGATGATGACATGGGCGTTTGGCCTCGCGGCCGCCTTCAGCGCCCATTCGGCCGCCGCTTCGAATTCGCCCAGCCTTGCATGGGCCATGGCGCGCGCGCCCATCATGCCGAACAGCAGCGGATCGAAGGGGCTGAGGTGACGCGAATGGTCGGACGAGCCGATCGCCGATTGCGGGTCGCCCGACTGAGAATGAACGAAAGACAGCGCGTAATGGCCGAGCGCGAAATTGGGGCTGAGGTCGACGGCACTCGCCAGTTCCAGCAGCGCGCCGTCCTGCTCGCCGCGCAGCCATAGCGCGCGGCCCATCGCCCAGTGGGCGGCGGGGTTGCGGTCGTCGACCAGCAGGCTCTGGCCGGCGCTTTCGAAGGCAAGCGCGGTCTCGCGATCGCGGTCGCCCCAGCGCTGGAAAGCGTTCTGCCAATGGGTGAAGGACATGCCGGCATAGGCGCGCGCGAAAGTGGGGTCCAGCTTCAACGCTTCGCCGAAGAAATGCTGCGCGAGCTCGTTTTCCTGTCGGGTGAAGCGATACATGTGCCAGAGGCCGCGATGGTAGGCTTCCCAGGCATTGAGCGAATTGGGCGCCTTCAGCAACGCGCGGTTGCGCTCCACCGTCGCGATCTCGGCGGCAATGGAAGAGACGATGCTGTTGCCGATATCCTCGATGACGATGAAGATGTCGTCGGGCTTGTGCTCGAAGGTCTCGGCCCAGACGATCCTTGCCGTGCGGACCTCGACAAGCTCGACCGACACGATGAATCGGCCCGGCAGAGCTCGCACCGAGCCCGTCGCGACATAGTCGACATTCAGCCGACGTCCGGCGTCTTCCGGCGCAATGTTCTTTTCGGCGAGCGCGAAGACCGAGCCGCGGGCGATGACGAAGAAATCGCGAAGCTTGGCAAGCCGCGTGATGATGTCATGCGTGAGGCCGTCGGCAAGACCGCCACGGAAGCCGCCAGCGCCGGCGCTCTCCGCAAACGGCATAACCGCGAGCGAAGCCCGGCGCGTCGCCGCGGGCTCGGATTCGATCGCTCCAGCCGGCAGGTCCGGGGCCGGGAAGGGCGGCCCGGATCGGGCGCATGGCGTTGCGCCGGCGTTGCGGGCTCTTATCTCCTGCCAGGCCTCGCGCAACGGCGTGAAATCCAGCTCTTCCGAGTGGAACAGCTCCGCCGCCGTCACTAGGTGCTCTTCGCCGGCGCCGAACTGCCCGCGCCGTGCCAGGTTCTCCAGCAGCGCCACATGCGCGCGGCCGTCGAAGGGCGCAAGCTCCAGCCATTTGTCGATATAGGCGCCGGCCTCGTCGGCTCCCCGCGGAAGAAGGTCGATGATGTGCTCCAGAACCGCGACATGGGATGCGCTGAAACGGCGGCGCTGCGCCGTCAGCCAGCTGCCGAAATGCGGGCTGCGATCGACTTCCAGCCCGTCGAGGAAGTCGCCCGCGAACAGTTGCGCAAGCGCCCGCAGACGGTCGAGGCTAAGCGTCTCGATCCCTTCCGCCACCGCGGCAGCGGCCACGACGGCATCGACGCTCATATCGCCGAGGCGAAGCGCCGCGGTGTCGCCTTCCGTCTCAATCCGGCGCAGGCCGGGTTCGTCGAGCGCTGCGCGCAGTTTGCTCAGGCACCAGCGCAGCTCGCCGCGCGGATCGTTGGGCACGTCCCAGAGAAGCTCGCAAAGACGGCTGCGGCTGACGGGGCGCGGCGCCAGCGCCAGATAGGCAAGCAGCGCGCGCAGCTTGCGTGACGAAGGCAGCGCGACGGGAACATCGTCGCGCATGATCGCGAGCGGGCCGAGCAGTCGGATCGACAGGCGGGCTGCCTTGCTTTTCTGGGCCGACCAAACGGATTCCACGTCCGTTTCCACGCTCGCTCCCACGCTGACTGGTTGGTCCATGTTCTATCACCAAACACAACAGGGCGCATCTGGCGACGAGTTCTCGAGCCGGATGCGGCCTTTGCCGAATGTCGGCAAGCAACCTAACGCGGCAAGGTGTCGAAACCGCGCCGCCCAGTCCGCCGGTCTGTAACCGGCATGTGAGATTTCGAGGAGAGAGATCCATGTTGCATCAGTTGAAAATCAGGACCACGGCCGGGCGCGGCCGGCTGTTCGACAGCATTCTCGACACGGTCGGCGACACGCCGGTCATCCGCATCAACAATCTCGGGCCGGGTCACGCGACGATCTATGTGAAGGCCGAGTTCTTCAATCCGGCGGCCTCGGTGAAGGACCGGCTGGCGCTCAACATCATCGAGGAAGGCGAGCGCAGCGGCAAGCTCAAGGCCGGCCAGACGGTCGTGGAGGCAACGAGCGGCAACACCGGCATCGGCCTTGCCATGGTCTGCGCGCAGAAAGGCTATCCGCTGGTGGTGACGATGGCCGACAGCTTCTCCATCGAGCGCCGCAAGCTGATGCGCATGCTGGGCGCCAAGGTGGTGCTAACGCCGCGCGCCCAGAAGGGTTTCGGCATGTACAAGAAGGCGGTGGAGCTCGCCGAGGCCAATGGCTGGTTCCTGGCGCGCCAATTCGAGACGGAAGCCAATGCCGCCATCCATGAGGCGACCACGGGCCGCGAGATCATCAACGATTTCGCGGGCTCAAGGCTGGACTATCTGGTTACCGGCTACGGCACGGGCGGCACGGTGACCGGCGTTGGCCGCGTGCTGCGCCAGGAACGGCCGGAAGTCAGGATCGTGCTCGCCGAGCCGGCGAACGCGCAGCTGATCGGCAGCGGCAAGGCCCAGGAGCGCGGCGCCGGCGGCGCGCCGGCCGCCAGCCATCCGGCTTTCGAGCCACATCCGATCCAGGGCTGGACTCCTGACTTCATCCCCAATGTGCTGCAGGAGGCGATCGACCAGCGCTACTATGACGAGGTGGTGCCGATCCCTGGTCCCGAAGGCATCAAGTGGGCGAAGGCGCTGGCGCAGCAGGAAGGTATCTTCACCGGCATCTCCGGCGGCGCCACCTTCGCCGTGGCGCGCCAGATCGCCGGTAAGGCCCCGGCGGGCTCGGTGATCCTGTGCATGCTGCCCGACACTGGCGAACGCTACATGTCGACGCCGCTCTTCGACGGCATCGAGGCCGAGATGGACGCCGAGGAGACGGCGCTGTCGCGCTCGACGCCCAGTTGCCAGTTCGAGGCCTGACGACGATCCGCGGCGTCGTCCATTTTCGAGTGGCGACGCCGCGGTGATTGGCTGCACATTGGCCGATCTGGAAAGGGCTGCGGGAGAAATCGCATGGATAGCTTGCGGGAATTAACGGCCGCTGACGAAACGCTCGATCCGGCGGACTGGGCCGATGCGGAAGCGCTCTCGCACCGGATACTCGATGACGCCATCACCTATCTCAGGGATGTGCGTGAGCGTCCGGTGTGGCGCGAGATGCCGGCCGAGGTGCGATCGTTCTTCAAGACACCCCTGCCGCGATCGCCGGCGCCGGTGGCCGAGGTCTATGACGATGTCGCCCGCAACGTCATGCCTTATCCGATGGGCAACATCCATCCGCGTTTCTGGTCCTGGTATATGGGGGCCAGCAACTTCACCGGCGCGATCGGCGATTTCCTGGCCGCGATCCAGGGGTCCAATCTCGGCGGCGGCAACCATGCCGCCGGCTTGCTGGACAGCCAGGTGGTCAACTGGATGAAGGAGATGATGGGCTTCCCGGCCTCGTCCAGCGGCACGCTGGTCAGCGGCGGTTCGATGGCCAACATCATCGGCTTGACCGTGGCGCGCAACGCCAAGGCCGGCGTCGACGTGCGCGAGCGGGGTGTCGCCGCTATGCCGAAGCCGTTGCGCTACTACGCTTCGGACCAGGTCCATTCCTGCCACCGCAAGGCCATGGAAGCGCTTGGCCTCGGCAACCGGGCGCTGCGGCGAATCCCGACCGACGCAGGGTTGCGCATCGACATCGGCGCGCTCAAAGCGGCCATCGCGGAGGATCGCGAGGCGGGTTTCAAGCCGGCCTGCGTGATCGGCACCGCCGGCACGGTCAACACCGGCGCGGTCGACGATCTGCAGGTGCTGGCGAAAGTGGCGGCCGAAGAAGACCTCTGGTTCCATGTCGACGGCTGCATCGGCGCGCTGATCGCGATCGCGCCCGAGAACCGATCGCTCGTCGCCGGTATCGAACAAGCCGATTCGATCGCGCTCGACCCGCACAAATGGCTGCATGCGCCTTTCGAGGCCGGCTGCGCGCTGGTGCGGGACGCGTCGGCCCACCGCAACACATTTGCCGTCACGCCGGAATATCTGGAATCGACGCCGCGCGGCCTTGCCTCCGGAGCGTGGCTGAACGACTACGGGCTTCAAACGTCGCGCGGTTTTCGCGCGCTGAAAATCTGGATGGCGCTGAAGGAGCATGGCGTCGAAAAGTTCGGCCGGCTGATCGACCAGAACATCGCCCAGGCTCGTTACCTCGCCGGACTGATCGAGGCGGAGCCGGCGCTCGAACTGATGGCGCCGACCACCATCAACATCGTCAGTTTTCGACACCGGCTTGATGACGGGTCCGAAGAGCGGCTCAAGGCGTTCAACACCGAGATCATGTTGAGACTGCAGGAAGAGGGCATCGCGGCTCTGTCCGACACGACCGTGCACGGCCGGCATTGCCTGAGAGTGGCGATCGCCAATCACCGCACGCGCCGCGACGATCTCGACCTGCTGGTGCGCGAAACGCTTCGGCTGGGACGGGAAATCGAGGCTGCGACGCTGCCGGATTGAAGACAAGTGCGCCTAGGACGTGTCATTCGGGCAGGCCGGCCAGCCGCAGGGCCTCAAAATATTTGGCGAAATAGGCCGGCCTGATTGGCCCAACCCGGTGCTTGAGGTTGGAAAGCGTCAGTTCTGGGTCGAGCTGCCGCGAACGCGCGATATACTTGCTCGCGGCATCCCGCCTGCCGGCCATGGCATTGCTGGCGGCGGCTACACGCAGACCAGTAAGATAATATGGCTGCGCCCGTGAAGCCGCTTCCGCCAGCGGCCAGGCGGTATCGTAGCGGCCGGCCACGAAATGGGCGAATGCGGTGAAGGTCTGCATGAAGAAGGTCAGCGGATCGAGCGGGCTCAGCCGTCTTGCCCGCGACAGGTGCTCGATGGCGATGTCCGGATCGCCGTAGCAGGCCTTGAGGTAGCCGCTGGCGCTCCAGGCGGTGGCGCAGTTCGGGTTGAGCACGAGCGCCCGATCGACCAGCGCCGAGCCGGCCTCGTAGTCGCCGACGACGTAGCCAAGCGCCACACTGCTGAAGGCCAGCGCCACCGCATCGTCTTGACCGTGAATGACGACGTTGCCGACCAGGCGGGCGACTTCGGCGGTCTCCTGATGCCGGTTGGTCATCCAGCCATTTGCCATCCGCCAGAAATAGCACCAGGCGGCAGCGCCCTGTGTCGCGGCAAAGTCGGGGTCGAGCTCGATGGCCTTGTAGAACTGTGGCAGCGCCTCATCCAACCCCTCCCTCGTCCAGCGGTAAAGGCTCGTCATGCCGCGCAGATAGTGGTCATAGGCGTCGAGACTTTCGGTAGGCTTGCGCTTGGCGCGGGCCATCTCGGCCTGCTCGAGCCGGGGCGAAATCGCGCCGATGACGCGGGAGGCGACGAGGTCCTGCAGTTCGAATACCTCCGACACGTCGCCCTCGAAGCGATCGGCCCAGAGACTTGTCCCCGCCGCCGCCTCGACGAGCTGGCCGGCCACGCGCAGCCGGCTGCCGGCCTTGCGGACGCTGCCTTCCAGCACGTAGCGGACCCCAAGTTCGCGGCCCACGCGGGTGACGTCGACCGCCCGGCCCTTGTAGGCAAAGGCGGAATTGCGTGCGATCACGAACAGCCAGCTGACATGCGACAGCGCCGTCGTGATCTCCTCGACGACGCCGTCGGTGAAATAGTCCTGCTCGACGTCGCCGCTCATGTTCTGGAACGGCAGGACTGCGATCGACGGCTTTTCCGGCACCGAAACGGCAGGGCGCGGCGCCTTCACTTCCTCGGACGTGCCGCTGTCAGCTACTGGCTCCTTCGGCGCCTTGTCGGGCGCTTCGATCCGTTCGACCAGCGCCCGCGTCGCCTCTTCGGGTTCGACGCCGAGCTCGCGCTTCAGGGCTTCCCTGCAGGCCAGGAA
>NZ_RZRY01001530.1:0-446 GCF_003998035.1 Mesorhizobium sp. M2A.F.Ca.ET.039.01.1.1
GACATAGACAGCCCGGCGATCGTCGGCGCGAACCGTGGTCTCCGTCAGCAGGCGCCTGATGTAGTAGGGCTCCTGCATATGCTGGTTGCTGGAGATACGCTCCCACACTTGCTCCTGACGGGTATGATCGTCCGAGATCGAAAACGCCATTATCTGCTCGAGGCGGATTTCGTCCTTCTCGTAAAAATCGAGCAGCTTTGGCGAGACCGAGGCGAGCCTCAGCCGCTGTTTGACTGTCGCCGCCGACACGAAGAAGCGGGCGGCGATCTCCTCCACGTCAAGCCCCTGCTCCCTCAGTGCCTTGAATGCGCGGAACTGGTCGAGCGGATGCAGGTTCTCGCGATGTACATTCTCGGCAAGCGAGTCCTCCTCGGCCGACGTCGTTCCGCTGCGATTGACGATGCAGGGGATCGGCTCGTTCTTCGCCAAGCGCTTCTGCTTGACGA
>NZ_RZRY01001531.1:0-446 GCF_003998035.1 Mesorhizobium sp. M2A.F.Ca.ET.039.01.1.1
TTCCAGGAGCTTGACCATGGCCTCCGTCAACCTCGAACATCTTGCCGGTCGAAGGGTGCTATCGCTGCGCGGCAAAAGCGTCGGTCACATTGAGGAGATACGCGCCGAGCGTGATGGTGACGATCTCGTCGTAACCGAATTCCACGTCGGCATTTTCGCTGCTTTCGAGCGCCTCTCTGCCTCGGCAATTGGCGTCGCGATGCTGGACTTGTTTGGCTTGCGCCACCGCGACTGCCTGTACCGCATTCCCTGGGAGAAGCTCGATATCTCCGATCCAACCAGACCTCGGCTGCGATGCACCCTCGAGCAACTTTCTCATATGAAGGCGGGAATTGACGGCAAGGGCAAGGCATGGTCGTCCAACAGCTTGCGGCACGTCATGGCGAGCTCAGTGTGGAAAATTGCTCTCACAGTTTTCCTATGTGCAAGCGGCGTTGGTACGGTCT
>NZ_RZRY01001532.1:0-446 GCF_003998035.1 Mesorhizobium sp. M2A.F.Ca.ET.039.01.1.1
GCCCACATCATGCGCACCGGGTGGTTCCGACAGGCTCATAACAAGTCTGAAAGCTGCTACCGAACCGAGCTTCTGCTGACACACCGCCGCAATCTGAAGGGCCAAGTTCCTCGACCTGGAGAACGCCATCCGCCATTCGCTGAAGGCATTCGGCATCCGCCTGAGCAAGGTCGGGCGAGGGGCTTTCGAGCAGGCGGTGAGCGCCGCGGTGGCGGAGATCCGCTGTCGTCCGAGCTGATGGACGCCATGCTGCTGTCGGCACGCGCAGCAGGCAGTATTGCCGGCTGCACGATCTCGTCGTCAAAATGGTGGCCCACAGCGAACTGTGCCGACGCTTCATGGCGATCCCCGGCGTCGGCCCCCGTCACAGCACTTTCGTTCATGACGGCGATCGACGATCCGTCGCGCTTCCGCCACTCACGCGACGTCGCGGCCTAGCCTGACGT
>NZ_RZRY01001533.1:0-444 GCF_003998035.1 Mesorhizobium sp. M2A.F.Ca.ET.039.01.1.1
GTGCCGATGCCGCGCAAGGGCACCGACGAACCGAGCTTCGGCGACGACAGGCAAAGCGGCCGGCGCCAGCACATCCTGCCCGGCAACAAGACGTTCAGCCCTGGCGATCTCATCGACAAGCCTGGCGGCGGCGGAGGCTACGGATCGGCTCCGGGGACTACGGAATCCGAAGACGACTTCCGCTTCGTGCTGTCGCGCGAAGAGGTGCTCGACCTTTTCTTCGAGGACCTCGAACTGCCGGATCTGGTCAAGCTCAACCTCAAGCAGATATTGAGCTTCAAGCCGAGGCGGGCAGGCTTCGCCGCGAGCGGGGCGCCGACCAACATCAATGTCGGACGCACAATGCGCAACAGCCACGGCCGCCGCATCGCGCTGAGACGACCCAAGCAGGCGGAGCTGGACGAAATCGCCCGGCAGATCGCCGAGCTGGAAGCGAAGCCGGCA
>NZ_RZRY01001534.1:0-444 GCF_003998035.1 Mesorhizobium sp. M2A.F.Ca.ET.039.01.1.1
TCCCAATGAGCAGCAAGCTATTATCGGCCGCCGAATCTTGGTGGCTTCGTCGAGAGCCTCAATCAACCAAGCGGCGAAAGCCTCGCTAGAGTCTCGCCCGCCTGTCGCTATGAAGCAGTTGCAAGCAGCGCTGCTTCAGGCGCATGAACTCGCCCGATGCAATGATTTCCGTTGCCCTGGGTCTTTCGAAGGGCACTGTTTCGATTCCCTTCTTCTTCGGCGCGCGGCTTGATGCCGACATACGGTTTCTTGACCTGCCGCCTGAACGGCTGCCGAAGCGGGTGCCCCGCCAGCGACCCCGACAATCCACTGTTCCGCAACTGCTGAAGAGCCGACTGCGCTCGCATCCCGATGCTGCGCAACGGCACTATGCCGACATTCTGGAGACCGCAGCCGCATGAGCCTCGAGATGTTCCGCCGACCGTCGACAAAGGCGTCCTCGCC
>NZ_RZRY01001535.1:0-443 GCF_003998035.1 Mesorhizobium sp. M2A.F.Ca.ET.039.01.1.1
GAACCAGGCGAAGGGCAGGCCGATTTTTTGGTCTATCGCCTCGATGCGCTCCATCAGTCGATGCACGGAGACGCTGTCTTGCGCCAGCAGCTGTTCGCTGGGAGACCGCAGAGGTCGCGGGATAAAGCCGATCTCGCGCCGGTCGCGATGCTCAAGATCGTGAATGTCGAAGGCCCAATGATCAAAAATGCGGTGGTCGCAAGCACTCGATCGTTCCCAATCGGCAAAAAAGCGGTTCTCGCGCGGCACAAAATCGAACCAGTCGGGATTGGCTTCCAGGAACGCAATATCCCGCTTACTCTCGGTGCCGACCTCGTGAATGACACGGTTCTCGAGTTCCGGTCGGCGCGCCTCCCGCTGTTCGCGGTCGATGCGCGCCTGGCGCGCTAGAAAACTGCGCATGTGAACGATGCCGCCGCCGGCGCGGCCGCGCAGCCGGTAGA
>NZ_RZRY01001536.1:0-443 GCF_003998035.1 Mesorhizobium sp. M2A.F.Ca.ET.039.01.1.1
CTTTACAGCCGCCTTGCTTCGCATTCGCGGTGAGATCGAACTTGCAAACGGAGCGGGAGACAGGGCGGCAGAGGCTTCTTTCCGCGAGGCGATTGCCTTTGCGCGGCGGCAGAACGCCAGGAGTTGGGAGCTGCAGGCGACCACCAGTCTGGCGAAGCTATTGCGGTCACAGGGCAGGTTCGAAGAGGCCCGTGCGGAATTGCGGGAGATCAACGATTGGTTCATCGCAGCAGACGTGGCGTGATCGACGCCTTGTGCCAGCTACGATCGGCCGGCGGGCGCTGGATAGCTCCGCTGTTGATTTCGCTGGAAAGTTTCCAGCAGCCTCCGCAGCCCATCAAGATTGAGGATCCGGCGTGACGGTACTTAACGATCGTCTTCTCGAAAGCAAGATGACCAAGGTGGAGCAGTCGCGAGCCTGGAGCCCACGCGTCATCTCGAAA
>NZ_RZRY01001537.1:0-442 GCF_003998035.1 Mesorhizobium sp. M2A.F.Ca.ET.039.01.1.1
GGCTAGCTCTCTGGCACTGCGCCTATCGTCCCCGGAAATGTCCGCCATCGATTTGCCGTGCAGAAAGTCGCTCCGCAGCCCGAAAAGCTTCGAATAGGCGTGGCCGAACGAACCATCTTTGAGCAGTCCGGAAATTCGAAGCGTGACCCGGTATGTCGCACCGGGGTTCTTTCCTGCGATCCTTCTTCGGGCGCCTCGATCATGATCCAAAGGCAGGCCAAGCGCGGCCTCGATCGTCGAAATATGCGCCAGGAACTCGTCAATGCCGTCGGATCGAAAACCGCGGACAAAGAAGTGCGCCACGGGTCGATCGAACAACTCCGTCTGGCGCGCTGCTACGATGTCCCTCCAGGCGCTGTCGTTCAGCCAAACAATGTCATTATCGCTGCCATCGTCTAGCGGATAGCTGATCGGTCGTTCGTATTCATGCTCATCGCCATAG
>NZ_RZRY01001538.1:0-442 GCF_003998035.1 Mesorhizobium sp. M2A.F.Ca.ET.039.01.1.1
GCCTTCCTTGTCACACCAATTCGCTTGAGCCGAACGATCAGCGGAAATGATCGCCGTCAGGATTTATGCGATATCATGCATTCACTTTCCGGAATGTTGCCAATCCCCTTTGTCTCAATCGAGAGATCAGGGCGAGGGAAGCTTCCGACAACGACAAAACCGGCCTTCTCACAAGCCGCGACACATCGCGTGACATTAAGTGGAGGATTCTTGCTTCGTCCGGACATGCTGACGCCATACGTGCCGCTTGAGCACGAGGCATCCTTGCCGTCTGTGTCCCGGTGTAGGTAAACGACATCAAAAGTTTCGCCAACGATGCAGCCGGCGGGGCCGAATAGTGCTGCTGTCAGAACGGCATATCGACCGAAGATCACAATGGCTCCGTAAATACCGCTCAAGGCGAAACTAGGCCTGCACCGCCTTGCCCTGGATGGCCCTGCCC
>NZ_RZRY01001539.1:0-441 GCF_003998035.1 Mesorhizobium sp. M2A.F.Ca.ET.039.01.1.1
CGGTCATGGTGGTCGTGGCGCTGGTCATGGCGTCGGCGATCTGGGTCATATCGCGGATGGCGAAATCGGGATCGCGGTCCGGCGTGATGCGGCGCATGTCGCGCAAAATGTCCTCGACGCGCGGCTGCAACTCGCTGGTCGGGGTGCGGTCGTCGGCGGCGATGTAGATGTTGTCGATGTCGCGGTTGCCGGCGATGCGCCGCTGATAGGCGTGCAGCGGCATCAGCACGACATTGTCCTGGTCCTGGCCGAAGCCGGTATAGCCCTTGGGCTCGAGCAGGCCGATGATCTTGCAGGAGGTGCGGTTGACGCGGATGATCTCGCCCTCCGGATCGCCGGCGCCGAAGAATTGCTGGCGCACCGTCTCGCCGATCAGGCACGCACCGGTGCCGGCGCGCGTTTCGGAATCGCTGAACGGCCGTCCCGACACCAGCTTCCAGT
>NZ_RZRY01000153.1:0-11185 GCF_003998035.1 Mesorhizobium sp. M2A.F.Ca.ET.039.01.1.1
GCGGGGGGATGATCCACAACCGCCGATCGGCGTCGAGTCCCGCGCGGCGCCTCTCGATGGCGGGGATCTCAACCGCGAACCGAGCTTTCTCCGGCTCCTTGGTGGTGATCGGGAAGAACAGGACAAGATCGCCATCCGCTCGTACAACCCGCACGCCGACGGCGACGGGCCGTTCCTTGCGGCCCTCCGTCTCGCCGGCGCGGGCTTCGCGCGCCCAGAGGTAAGGGTAACGGATGACCGTTGCCGTGCGGATGTCGTCGTAGCTCATGTCCGCCCCGTTTCATCCTCCTGCGCATAGGCTTCGACCGCGCTCTCGAAATCGGCGAAGAGGCTGTCAGACATGGTCTCGATTGTACCGGCAGAGCGGCTATCTGACTGGCGCACCAGCCGCGCGTAATCCTCGATGTTGAGAAGCACGAGACGGGGTTTGTTGCGCTGGGTAATCGTCACCGGACGGCGCAGGGCCTCGGCGATAATGTCGCCGGACTTCCGGGAAAGCTCGCTCGTGGAATAGGAACCACCTGAACGGGGCATAGCGACCTCCTATCATTGCTGATTGTCGCCATATACAGCATTGGCAGCATTTGTGCAAAGCGATGAAAAATGCCCCATCGCCGGCTTCAGGATCGACGTCCAGATAGAGCAAGCCAGTCGCCGGGGTGAGCTTTCCGCACCTAGGCTCCTTTCCCTGGGGAGTGGGAGGGTGGATGAGATAGCGCCGGCTCTTCGATCTTCTCGTGGCTCAGGCACCGCTCTCCGCCGCAAGCTGCCCCAATATCGCCAGCGCTTCCTCCGCCCGATCCGCCGGCACGAACAGATGATCGTGATAGAAGGCCGAGACCGGATTGACGCCCATGTCGGCGGCCGCCAGCTTCGCGGTGATCGCGGCGAGGAAGCCGACGGCTTGGAGCGAGGAGTGGATGTCGAGCGTGATCATCCGGCAACGGAACGTTCCGGCAAGGCCGGCCGCCTTTGCCTGGCTTTCGGCCAGGATCATCGTCGTGCCCTCGCGCTCGCGAAATTGCATGACGGGCTCGAGCCCCGCCGCAACCGGCATGCCAGGTGCCAACGTGGCGAATACATAGATATCCGAGTAAAGCCGCGGCGTCATCGATGCCAGCAGCTTCTGCAGGTCCGTCTCGCCGTTCATCTTTCCATTCCTTCGTCTGGCGCTCTGCGACGTTCTCGACAGTCCCGCTCGAAACGTCAACGGTCCTGAGCCTGGACGACATGGCGATGTCGCTGGCGGCTGAGCCGCGGGTTCGTTATCGCCGTAGAGACATAACGGCTTGCAAAGGTTCATCCGATGATCGTCCGCCCGCGCCCGACATTCCTGCAATTGTTCTTCATCATGCGCGGCTCGGTGGTGCCGCGCATCCTGCCGCAGATTTTCGGCTTCGCCATCTACTCGGCGGTCATCCTGCTCGTGGCACGGCACTTCCAGCTCGATCTCAGCGCCTTCAGCATCGCGCCTTTCGGGCTCGTCGGAGTGACGCTGTCGATCTATCTGTCGTTCCGCAACAACGCCGCCTATGACCGCTGGTGGGAGGCGCGTAAGCTCTGGGGCGGGCTGGTCTTCGAGATCCGCAACTTGGCGCGCGCCACCACCAGCCTGATCGGCGACCGCGCCGAGCAGCGCGCGCTGCTGATGGAGGCGCTTGCCTTCTGCCATCTGCTGCGCGGGCAATTGCGCCGGATCGACAGCATAGAGGACGCGCGCGCCTTCATCGGCGACGAGGTCGACAAGGCCGCCGCCCGCGCCAACCCTGCCGAAGACATGGTCCGCCGCATGGGCCGGCGCGCCAATGCGCGACGCGAGGCCGGCGCGCTCGACCCGATCGGCTTCCGCATCCTCGATGAAAGGCTGGCCGCGATCGCCGCCATCCAGGCCGGCTGCGAGCGCATCGCCGGCACGCCCCTGCCCTTTGCATACACGCTTCTGCTGCATCGCACGGCCTATGTCGTCTGCCTGCTTCTGCCGTTCGGGCTGGTCTCGGCCACGGGCTGGGCGACGCCGCTGTTCACGGCGCTGATCGCCTACACCTTCTTCGGCCTCGATGCGCTGTCGGAAGAGCTCGAGGATCCGTTCGGCATCGAGGCGAACGACTTGGCGCTGGACGGCCTCTGCCGCGTTTGTGAGATTTCCGTGTTCGAGGCGCTGGACGAGACACCGCCGAAGATGATCGCGGCCGACAAGTTCTATTTCTCGTAGGAGGTCGACCCACGAGGACTCTGCCCTCGGAAATGGTCGAAAGCGCTGTGCTTTCTTCGTCATTCTAGGGCGGAGCAAGGAGCGAAGCGACGCGGCGCAGACCCTAGAATCCATGCCGTGGCTTCAAGGCGTTGCCGGCGGTCCAGAATTTTGTTCTGCCGCGCGCTCCGCGACGGAGCTACGCTCCTGCTTCGCCCTAGGATGACGAAGGTGTGGTTGCTCCGACGTCCAAAAGAACCGGCCCTTGTAGGATCGCCACATCATGGTCCGTCCTTGAATCGAACCCGGCAAGCAGCCGGTATTCGCACCCAGGAGGGAACATCCATGAGCATCTCCGAAGCCGCGCCTGCCTCGCAAGGCGCTGTGTGGGCCGGGCGCGCGCTCAGCGCCGTGGTCGTCCTGTTCATGATCTTCGACGGCGTCATCAAGCTGCCGCCGCTCGATATCGTCACGCAGACGATGAACGGGCTCGGCTGGCCGGCCGATCCGAACATCGCACGGCTGATCGGGGTCATCGGGCTGATCTCGACCGCGCTCTATGCCTTGCCGCGCACCTCGGTGCTCGGTGCGATCCTGCTCACCGCCTATATGGGCGGCGCGATTTCGACGCATGTGCGAATCGGCAACCCGCTCTTCTCGCACACGCTGTTCGGGGTCTATCTCGGCGTTATCCTGTGGGGCGGGCTCTATCTGCGCGACGCAAGAGTGCGGGCGCTGATCCCGTCCAGGCGATAACCGGGGCAAAAGCGATGCTCATTCTCATAACCTCATCGGTAAGGATTTCGAGGCCGGGCTCGACAATCCGAGACGCCCTGCCGAGCGGTTAAGGCCACGAGATTTCAACAGGTTAGCACTTGGTCCTGTTGACGCGGCCGGCACGTAGCCGGCCAATCTTCACCATCGCCGGGATCAATTTAGCTGTTCGTGAGTTTAGGGCATGGCGGCGAGGACGGCGCTTGAGAGAGGAACAGCAATGAAGAAAGCAATTACCATTCTGGTTCTGACGATGGCCTTGGGCGCCTGCTCGCAGACGGAAAAGGGCGCGGCGATCGGCGGCCTGGGCGGCGCGGCGGTCGGTGCCGCGGTGGCCGGCGATCCGGTCGAAGGCGCGGTTGTGGGCGGTGCCGTCGGCGCCGTCGCCGGCGCATTGATCGGCCACGCCAGCGAGGCCGGCCAGTGCCGCTACCGCGACCGCTACGGGCGCGTCTATGTGGCGCGCTGCCCGTCCGGCTATTGAGGCGTCAGGCGGACCAAAGGAAAACGGCGGGCATGAGTCCGCCGTTTTCTTGGAGCGTTTGCCTTTCAACGGCGCCGTGATTACTCGGCGGTGGCGGCTTCAGCCTCGGCGGGCGCGGCGGTCGCCGCGGCGGCGGCAGCGGCCGCATCTTCCTGAGCCTTCTTCAGCAGGGCGGAACGCTCCTGCGCCTTTTTGCCGGGCAGCGCCTTGTTCGGGTTCGAGCGGGCTTCGCGCTTGGCAAGGCCGGCTTCGTCAAGGAAGCGCAGCACGCGGTCGGTCGGCTGGGCGCCGTGCGACAGCCAGTGCTTGACGCGGTCGGCGTCGACCTTGACGCGCTCGCCGTCCTTCGGCAGCAGCGGGTTCCAGGAACCCAGCGACTCGATGAAACGGCCGTCGCGCGGCGAGCGGGCGTCGGCAACGACGACGTGGTAGTAAGGACGCTTCTTCGAGCCCGCACGGGCCAGTCTGATCTTCAGTGCCATTCTTTATCTCCTAAAAGCTCTGATTTCGTTTGATGTGGTTTGCGGCAGTGTCTTTTTGTTTGTGCATGCCGTTATCCCAAAACCGCTAAGCACTTTTGGGCGGCATTCACTGGTTAGCCGGCTTTGGCAGCGCCGTTGGAAGCGGCGATCTGTTCGTGGTGGCGGATCACTTCACGGACGACGAAGTTCAGGAACTTCTCCGCGAAATCCGGGTCGAGATTAGCATCCTTCGCCAGCTGACGAAGGCGGGCGATCTGCTGCTGCTCGCGCGCCGGGTCGGCCGGCGGCAGGCCATGCTCGGCCTTCAGAACGCCGACCGCCTTGGTGCAGCGGAAGCGTTCGGCCAGCATATGGATGAGGGCGGCGTCGATGTTGTCGATCGAGGCTCGGTAGCCGGCCAGGATGGCGCGTGCGTCGGCCATGTCTTTCTCCTCGTTCATCGCCTCCTCACTTCTTCTTACCGAGGCCAGGGAGCCCGCCACCGCCCAGGCCGGGGAGACCCGGAAGCTTCATGCCGCCTGGCAGGCCCGGCAGTCCGCCACCGGGAAGTCCACCGGGCAAGCCGCCCGGCAGGCCCTTGCCGAGGCCGGCGGCCTGCGCCTGCTTCTGCAAAGCCTCCAGCTGCTTCGGGTCCATCTTGGAGAGGTCGGGCATGCCGCCGCCAGGCATCATGCCGCCAAGCCCCATCTTCGAGGCAAGGCCACCCATCATGCCGCGCATCAGGCCGCCGCCTTTGCCCTTGCCGCCCATCGCCTTCATCATGTCGGCCATGCCGCGATGCATTTTCAAGAGCTTGTTGATCTCGGCCGCGTCGGTGCCGGAGCCGGCGGCGATGCGCTTCTTGCGCGAGTGCTTGAGGATATCGGGGTTGGCGCGCTCGGCCTTGGTCATCGAGGAGATGATGGCGAGCTGGCGGCCGAACATCTTGTCGTCGAGGCCGGCGGCGGCGAGCTGGTCCTTCATCTTGCCCATGCCTGGCATCATGCCCATGATGCCGCCCATCCCGCCCATCTTCGACATCTGCTGAAGCTGCTGGGCGAGGTCGTTCAGGTCGAACTTGCCCGACTGCATCTTCTTGGCCATCGCCGCCGCCTGCTCGGCGTCGATGGTCTCGGCAGCCTTCTCGACGAGCGAGACGATGTCGCCCATGCCGAGGATGCGGTCGGCGATGCGCTTGGGATGGAATTCCTCCAGCCCGTCCATCTTTTCGCCGGTGCCGATGAGCTTGATCGGCTTGCCGGTGACGGCGCGCATCGAGAGCGCGGCGCCGCCGCGGCCGTCGCCGTCCATGCGGGTCAACACCAGGCCGGTGATGCCGACGCGCTCGTCGAAGCTCTTCGCCAGGTTGACGGCGTCCTGGCCGGTCAGCGAATCGGCGACCAGCAGGATCTCGTGCGGGCTCGACACCTTCTTGATGTCGGCCATCTCGACCATCAGCGGCTCGTCGATATGGGTGCGGCCGGCGGTGTCGAGGATGACCACGTCATGGCCGCCGAGCTTGGCCGCCTGCACGGCGCGCTTGGCGATGTCGACCGGGCTCTGGCCGGCGATGATCGGCAGCGTCGCGACCTTGGTCTGCTCGCCGAGCTGGCGCAGCTGCTCTTGCGCTGCGGGCCGCCGCGTGTCGAGCGAGGCCATCAGGACTTTCTTGTTCTGGCGCTCGGTCAGCCGCTTGGCGATCTTGGCCGAGGTCGTCGTCTTGCCGGAGCCCTGCAGGCCGACCATCATGACGACGACGGGCGCCGGCGCGTTGAGGTCGATGGCGACGCCTTCGGCGCCCAGCATCTCGACCAGCTCGTCATGGACGATCTTGACGACCATCTGTCCGGGCTTGATCGACTTCAGCACCGCGGCGCCGACCGCCTTCTCGCGCACCTTGTCGGTGAAGGAGCGAACCACTTCCAGCGCGACGTCGGCCTCGAGCAGCGCACGGCGCACCTCGCGCAGCGCCGCCGAGACATCCGCCTCGGACAGCGCGCCGCGACCGGTCAGGCCGTTCAGGATCGAACCAAGGCGTTCCTGGAGTGATTCAAACATTCTTTTCCCTTTTCCCTGGCACTGTGGATGCCCGAGAGGTAGTGCGTTCGCGCCGGGTCGCCAAGCAAAAGCGCAAAGCCAAAAAGCACCCGGGGGCGCATCGCGCTGCCGGGTGTTGGCCTCCAGGATCTCTTTACAGCTCTTGCCTCAAAGAGGCTTCGGCGTCCTGGTCGGCTTTCGCGAAAGAAACTCGTCGCGGAAATTCAGCGGCTCTAGACAGGAAATCGGCCGCGGAGTCAAGTGTTGGGCCTAAACCTAGTGGCACTGCACAGGGATTTTGAAAGGTTGCCGTTTGTCTTGGTGCAAGATCTTCCGTTCATTTCAGTGAAATCAGCGCAAACGCCGGAGATTGGCTGAAGCCGCCCCAACCTCGTCATTCTATGGCGGAGCAAGGAGCGAAGCGACGCGGCGCAGACCATAGAATCCATTCCGTGACTTGGAAGCGCAGCCGCGGTGCAGAATTCTGCTCCGTTGCACGCCTTGGCGAAGGTAACGGCATGGATTCCAGGGTCTTCGCGACGGAGCTTCGCTCCTGCTCCGCCCTGGAATGACGATCGCGATGGGCGTTTCGGCCAATGTCCAAGCATGCCACCTGCCGACAGAAACAGAGCCGATCGGTCAAAATCCCTGTGCAGTGCCACTAGGCCAAAACGCCGCGATTTGGGATCGCTCAACCGAGGCTTTCCCTGTTCGCCCCGACCCGCAGCGGCGAGCGCCGGTGCACAAGCAAAAGCATCGTCAAAAGCGTGCTGACGATACCGATCGCGGCGATCAGCACGGCGTCCCAGTTCGTCCAGCCGGGGCCTTCGAGCGGCTTGGCGTTGAGCAGGGCGAAGCCATTATAGCCCTCCTGGTGCGAGATCAGCAGGAAGCCGGTGAGGTTGTTGCCGAGATGGGCACCGAAACCAGCGCCGAGATTGCCGGTGACATAGACAAGCAGCGTGAGCAGCAGGGCGAAGGCGCCGATCGAGACCAGGACGCAGGCATTGATGGCAAAAGTCGAGGCCGAGTTCCAGTGCAGCGAGGTGAACAGCAGGCCCGGCAGCAGCGCCCAGATCCACGGGCTCCGGAAGCGATAGGCGAGGCCGCGCACCAGGTAGCCGCGAAACAGCATTTCCTCCGACGAGGTCTGCAGGAAGGCCAGCAGCACGATCGGGATCAGGAAGAGCAGCCAGGACGAAAAGGCGATCGGTCCGCGCGTGATTTCCGGCTGCAGCCAATAGAGCAGCACTTCGGAGAAGAGCGAGGTGATCAGCACTGCGACCAGCCCCTTGAGGAAATCGCCGCCGGCGATGCGGCGGCTGGCGCCGAACAGCGCGGACAGCGGCTCGCCGTGAACGAAGCGCATCGCCACCCACAAGCCGATCCAGATGCCGGCAAAAGAGGTCAGGGCGCTCAAGATGCCGACGGGCGAGGCCAAGAAATCCTGCATGTACCGCCCGGTCGAGGGTCCGGGCAGGCGCCAGACGATGTAGATATAGGTGCCGGCAAAGAGCACCAGAGCCGTCATCGCCATCCAGAAGGCGATGATGATCGGCGACCCGAAGAACAGGCGCAGCAAAGTGGTCTTTTCGTTCGGCGAGCGGCGATAGCCCTCGAAGGCGGCATTCTCGATGGTCACGCGGCTCCCCTGCCGAAGGCTTCGGTCGCATGATGTATGGCGATCAGTGGTTACCGTGCGATTACGCCATCAGTTTTCCGGGTTGAATGGGTCGCTTCAAGCACCACGGCGGGGATGTCACGGTCGAAGACGAGCTGGACGCCTGCCTGTCGCGATCCATGCCGTTACATCTGAGCGATGTTGCGGTGCAGAACAGCCTCTCTTCTGCACCGTCTTCATTCTTCGCGCGAGGTCACGGAATGGATCCTCGGGTCTGCGCGCCGCTTCGCGTCGCTCAGCCCGTGGATGACGAAGTTTGGGCGCTTCGGCCAATACCGAACCTATGTCGCGATGCGACAACCGCTGCCGGCACAAACAGCGGCCGCCATCGCTGGCGGCCGCTGTTGCCCATCACTGTCCGGCGATCAGCGCATCACATAGACGATACGCCTCGTGCCCGGATCGACCAGCGCCGGCTGGTTGTTCACATAAACGTAGCGATACCGGTAATCGGGGATCTCGCGCAGCTCGACCGTGTCGGGCAGCGTCGCGCCGGTCACCACCTCGCCGTCGAGATAGACCGGATCGACCCGGTGCTCGGTGACATAGGTTCCAACCTCGGCCGGCGGTCTGCCGATCGACTCGATGGCGTCATCATTGGAGACGATGGCGCCGGTGTAGGTGTCCCTGGTGTAGACGTCATCGGTCGGCGGCGCCACGACGGCGATATCGGCATTGGCCGGGCGACGGGTGACGACAACGCGGCTGCCGCCGAAGTCGGCCGTCACATAGTCGGAATAGACCCAACCCTTGCCGCCGGCTTCGGCGATGGTGCACCATTTGCTGCCTTCGATGCAGCCGGTAAGCGTGGCCGACTGGCCGGCCGCCAGCACGCCGACGACTGGGTATTGCGGACCCGGCCCGGCGCGGACATTCAAGTCCGTCACGGCCGCGACGGGGGTATCGGCGAAAGCGGCGCCCGACATGGCGAGCAGCGCACCGGCAAGCGCCGGAAACAACATGCGTTTCATCGTTTTTAACTCCGTTTTCAACGCTCCCTGGATCAGGATGACGTTTCAAAGATACGTCATCCTGATCCAGCTCCTTTGTCGGAGCATGATCTTTCCGAAAACCGGTTCCCGCTTTTGGGGATCATGCCCTAGGGCTCGGAAACGAAACAGGGATCTATGCGTTCCGGCTAAAGTGCCGCTGCCGGCTCACGAATTGTTCCAGGCTTTTTCCGCGCGCCGGTCAGAAGGTCGTTCACGAAGGCCAGTTTTCGCGCCGACACCTCGGAAATCACGAAGGGGTAGAGGTCCGGCAGTCCCATGCAGCGGTTGATCGAATTGGAGGCCTCCGAAAGCACCAGCCAGCGGGCGAGGATCCTCTCGAACGGCTCCTGCACCGGATCTGGATCGCCAGGCGCCGGCTGCAAATGTCCGCCGGTATCGGCGCGCGGCAGGTCGCCGTCGCCGACGGTTTCCAGCCGGCCGAGCGGAAGATTCAGCGCATGCACCATCTCGAGCGTGTCGGTGATGTGCAGATGGTGCGCGAAGGTCTCGGCCCAATCCTCCCAGGGATGGGACGTGGCGTAGGCGGAGATGTGGCGCTGCTGCCAGTCCGGCGGCGCGCCGTTGGCGTAGTAGGCCTGCAAGGCCTGCTCGTAATCGGTCCGCTCGTCGCCGAAGAGCGCGCGGAAAGCCGAAAGATATGCGGGATCGTCACGGACCAGCCGGTCCCAATAATAGTGGCCGAGTTCATGGCGGAAATGGCCGAGCAAGGTGCGGTAATTCTCGCCCATCTCGATGCGCCGGCGCTCGCGCTCGGCGGAATCGGCCTCGGCGACGTTGAGCGTGATCAATCCGTTGTCATGGCCGGTCAGGATGCGTTCCCCGCCTGGACCGGCGCCGATCGGGTCGGCGAGAAAGTCGAAGGCCAGACCGGTCTCGTCGCCCGCATCGGCCTTGGGCGTAACCGGAAGGCCGAGGGCGAGCAGGGAGTAGACGGCACGCTTCTTCGCCGCTTCGACCCGGATCCAGCGCCTGCGGTTGCCGTCGATGGAAAGGTCGGGAATGACCTGATTGAGAGCGCAGGCGCGGCAGAAGGTCCGGCCGTTCTCGGCCCGCCAGTTGCACGCGCATTCATCGGCGTTGCCACATGGAAGGACGCCGCCCTCGCCGCTGAGCACGAATTTCGCCTGCTCCGGGTCGTAGAGCACCAGGCTGGAACAGTTCAGACACTGGGCATTCTCGAAATAAAGGCGGTGCCCGCAGTTTGGACAGTCGAAAAGCTTCATGCATCAACCCCGTGGGACCCATGCGTGGATGTGGGTTCGCCCCTAACGCCCGCCGGCGTCCGGCGTTCCAGTGCTACTTCGCCGCAATCTGGGCAATGACCTGCCTGGCCACGCTTTCGCCCGAGAGCCTCGCGCCGCCGCAGGACTGGATCAGCGGACCGGCGACATGCTCGCCAGCGAAGAAGATTTTCTCGGCAATAGGCTGCATCAGCGTCGCGCGCGCTTCGGAGCGGCCCGGGCGCGCCGCCGCATAGGCGCCGCGCACAAAGCGCTCCGCGCCCCAGTTCGTCATCATGGCGCGGCCGGCATGCTTCCTCACGTCGCCACCAAAGATGCCGCACAGGCGGTCGACGACGAAATCGACCCCGGCTGCCTCGCCGGCGGCCGACATTTCCCAGGCAAAGTCGCCGCCGACGAAGCCGACCATCAGATCGAGATCGAAGGGGAAGCAGAGGAAATAGATGTCGTGCCTGGCCATGCGCTCGATCAAAAGGTCGTCGAAAGGCGCAAGGCCGAGCCTCGTGCCCTTGATCTCAACCGGCAGCTTGGTCAGCATGCCCATGGGCAGGTCGAAGAAGGCACCGAAATGCGCGTCGGGCAGCGCGGGCGAGAACTCGATCTCCTCGAAGGCGAGCACGGCGGGCGAAGCGGTGACGATGACCGCCTTGGCGCGCACCGTGCCGCGGTCGGTGACGCAGGCGATTCCCGGCACATCCCAAAGGATCTTGCGCACCGGCGTCGACAGTTCGACCGGCACGTCGAAGCCGAAACGCGCGACCAGCGCGCCGAACCCTTCCTTGCTGAAATAGTTGGGGTCGAGGTCGGCGGCTGCCTGGAAGTCGCGGATCGAGATCTCGTCCTCGTCGGCGCCGAAATCCATCGGGCCGGCGAAGGTGGCCGCGGCGCGCGGCGCGTGGCCCCTGGCAAGCAGCCCCGACAGCCGGTCGTCGTCGCCGTCCTTGACTTGATGATTGGCGAGCAGTTCGAAGAGCTTGGCATCGGCCGCCTTCATCTCGGCCTCCTCCTCCTCGCTCGCCTTGCGCTTGCGATAATAGAGATGGTCGACATTCATGTCATGGTGATGCAGCGTCCAGCCGGCGGCCTTGGCTTCCGGAAAATACGGATTGCGGTCTGCCGCGTGCAGCCAGGCGCAGCCGATGTCGAAAGGCACGCCGAAATGGCGGTCGCTGGTCCAGGCGCGGCCGCCGATGCGGACCATGGCCTCGAGAAGAAGGAAGGAATGTCCGGCGGCTCGAAGCACCGTTGCCGCGGCAAGTCCCGCGGAACCGGCGCCAACGATCACGACATCAACGTCCTTCAT
>NZ_RZRY01001540.1:0-441 GCF_003998035.1 Mesorhizobium sp. M2A.F.Ca.ET.039.01.1.1
CGGCAGTGGAGCGCGGATCGATCGTGCTTTGCGACCGCTTCATCGATTCCTCGCGTGTCTACCAGGGCGTCACCGGCGGTCTGGATCCGGCCTTCATGGAGACCCTGGAGGAGGTCGCCATCAACGGCATGGTGCCCGACATGACCCTGGTCTTCGACATCGATCCGGCCGAAGGCCTGCGGCGCGCCACCGCCCGCCGCGGCGCCAATGACGGTCCAGATCGTTTCGAGAAGGAAACGCTCGATATCCACCGCCGCAGGCGCGAGGCTTTCCTCGCCATCGCCGCCGCCGAGCCGGGGCGCTGCATCGTCGTCGACGCCTCCGCCGACCCTGACACGGTCGAAAACGTCGTCACCGCCGCCGTCTTCGCCGCGCTTGAGACGATGACGCCGGCCGAGCAGCGGCAGACAGCCCCGGCATGATCTTCGAACGCATCGCCCC
>NZ_RZRY01001541.1:0-440 GCF_003998035.1 Mesorhizobium sp. M2A.F.Ca.ET.039.01.1.1
ATGATGGCGCGGGCGATCGATAGGCGCTGGCGCTGGCCGCCCGAGAATTCATGCGGATATTTGTCCATGTCGCGCGGACCGAGCCCGACTTCATCGAGCGCATGCGCGACCATCTCGCGCCGCTCGGCCTGCGTCGGCTGCTTTTCCAGAAGATGCAGCGGCTCGGCCACCAGCTTCTCCACCTTCTGACGCGGATCGAAGGAGCCGTAGGGATCCTGGAACACGACCTGCATGTCGCGCCGCGCCGGCTTCAGCTCGGCCTCCGCTTTACCCGTGATGGCTTCGCCGCGAAAGCGGATCGTGCCCGCCGTCGGCTTGTCCAGGGCGAGGATCATGCGGGCAAGCGTGGACTTGCCGCAACCGGAGCGGCCGACGAGCGCCACGGATTGCGCGGGCTCGATGGTGAGCGAGACATCGTCGACGGCGCGGATCGGTTGCGC
>NZ_RZRY01001542.1:0-439 GCF_003998035.1 Mesorhizobium sp. M2A.F.Ca.ET.039.01.1.1
GCGCCGGCAAGCCGACGACGGTGCTGCATTCGAGCGGCGAGACCGATGCCGAGCCGACCGAGGGCCTGCATCTGGAGGAAATCGAGAAGGGCGCCGAGGACAGCCGCGAGGCGACAAGGGAGGGCGACGAGGAGCCGATGCGCGAAGCGCCGGTCACCCGCCGCCAGCATGAGGTGCTTTCCGCCGAGGCGGTCGCCAGCGAGGCGCGCAAGGGCTACGGCATGCTGCTTGTCGGCCTCGGCCGCGCCGTCACTGCCAAGGGCGGCTTCTCGCACCGGCTGAACGAAGTCGCCGGCGCCTTCGACGGGCCGCTCTGCCTGGTGCTGAAGCCGGCGAGCGCCGGTCGCCAGATGCCGAAACTCGATCCCGGATCGGGCAAGATACTGGTGCCGGTCAACGGCACGGCGGTTGCCCGCCGGGGCGCCGAGCTGGCGCTCGC
>NZ_RZRY01001543.1:0-439 GCF_003998035.1 Mesorhizobium sp. M2A.F.Ca.ET.039.01.1.1
CGGCAAGGCAGCATGTCAGTCCGGCGTGGCCTCGATCGTCACCTTGCTCGGATAGAAGGCGCCGTGATTGCGGATCTCCGTCATCTCGTCGAAGGGCCGCTCATAGGCCCACATCGCATCCTTGCCGGTCTCGCCGGCCGGCAGCGCGCTCCAATAGCTGGCATCGCCCTTATAAGGGCAGTGCGTCGAGTGACCGGTCTTGGCCAACTGGCTGAAATCGATGTCGTCGAAAGGAATGTAGAAGACCGCAGGATAGGGCGGCTCCGACAGGAGCTTTGCCCTTGTCGAGGAAGCGATGACCGTTTCGCCGGCGCGCACGGTGACGGTGCCGCTAAAGGACTCGACAGTGATGACTTTGCCGGGATTGCGCTGGAAGCCGGGGGCGGGGTTGGCGATCTGGTCCATTGGCGGGCTGTCCTTGTCCGATTGAGAGGTCGCC
>NZ_RZRY01001544.1:0-438 GCF_003998035.1 Mesorhizobium sp. M2A.F.Ca.ET.039.01.1.1
CCTCTATGCTGTCGGCACCGGTTCGGCCGAAGAGGGATGACCATGGCCAAGGCGGACAAGACAGCGACAATGAGCCGGCTGCATTCGGCGGCGCGACTGGCGCGCACGGCGCTCGCAGCGCGTCTTCTGGCGCATGGTTTCTATGCCGGGCAGGACCAGATCATGCTGGCGCTCGACCGCGAGGACGGCCAGACGCCCGGCAACCTCGCCGGCCGCCTGGGGGTGCGCCCGCCGACCATCACCAAGACCATCAACCGGCTGCAGGCGCAGGGTTTTCTCGAAAAGCGCGCCTCCAACGCCGATGCCCGCCAGGCCCACATCTTCCTCACCGATACCGGCCGCGACATCATCCACGCCATCGAGAAATCGGTGAAGAAGACCGAGAAGCAGGCGCTGAAGGGCCTCGACAAGAAGGACCAGAAGGCGCTGTTCAAACTG
>NZ_RZRY01001545.1:0-438 GCF_003998035.1 Mesorhizobium sp. M2A.F.Ca.ET.039.01.1.1
GCACCGCCCTGATGAAGTCCGGATGCCTGAGCGCCTCGACGTAGCCGGCGCGCTGCAACGCGAATTCGCGCTCGTCCATCGACGTCGAGATGTCGACCGCCAGCACCAGCTCGACGTCCACGGCGGCAGGTGCGGCGGGCACCGGCACAGGCGCGGCCTGGGCGCAGCCGAGACAGGCAAGCAGGCTGAGCATGTCGAGCATGGCCGCGTGCGTCCGGTTTGACGGGCCTGATCTTCTGCGGTGATCGCGGCGAAATAAAGCTTGGCTTTTACTTCTTCCTGCGCGGCGCCAGCGGCGGCGGCTCGATCGCGCCGGCCCTGACCCGCGCCGGCTTGAGCGCCGATCGGCCAGCATCCTTCACGATCGTCAGCGAGCGCGGGAAGAACTGGTTGTTGTGCTGGCCACGGCCGATGTTGAGGATGGCGGCGTCCGGCAGC
>NZ_RZRY01001546.1:0-437 GCF_003998035.1 Mesorhizobium sp. M2A.F.Ca.ET.039.01.1.1
ATCGTGCACACGGTGGCGGCCAGGCGGCTGTTCGAGGCCGGTATCATGGTCAAGGACGGCTCGGCCCTGGAGCGGCTGGCGGAGATCGACACGGTTCTCTTCGACAAGACGGGAACGCTGACGACGGGGCGGCTGAGCTTGGCCAATGCCTCGCAGATCGAGCCATCCGCACTGGCGATCGCCGGTGCGATCGCGGCTCGCTCCAATCATCCCGTGTCGCGGGCTCTGGCGGCCTTCGACGACGGTTTGCAAATGATGCCGGTCGCAATTGCCGAGCATCCGGGACTGGGGGTCGAGTGCCGGATCGGGCGGCACCTCTACCGGCTCGGCCGGGCCGAATGGGCGGTATCCGGCGCCACGGCCGCAACCATGCTCTCACGCGACGGCCATCCGCTCGCTTCATTCATTTTTGAGGACAGCCTGCGGCAGGATGCGGC
>NZ_RZRY01001547.1:0-436 GCF_003998035.1 Mesorhizobium sp. M2A.F.Ca.ET.039.01.1.1
GGTTGTTTGCATGCAAAAAAGCCCCGGCGAAGAACGCCAGGGCTTTCGACAATTGAAACTTACGCGGCGCAGGCGAGGCCCGCGCCTGGATGATCAGGCGGCGGCCGAAACGGCGTCGGTCGAAACCTGCGAGATCGTCTTCAGGATCTGCGAAGCGATCTGGTAGGGGTCGCCCTGCGAGTTCGGGCGGCGATCTTCCAGATAGCCCTTGTAGTCGTTCTTGACGAAGGAGTGCGGAACGCGGATCGAGGCGCCGCGGTCGGCGACGCCGTAGGAGAATTTGTTCCACGGCGCGGTCTCGTGCTTGCCGGTCAGGCGCTTGTCGTTGTCCGGACCGTAGACAGCGATGTGATCCATCAGGTTCTTGTCGAACTGCGCCATCAGCGCCTCGAAATAGGCCTTGCCGCCGACTTCGCGCATATAGGCGGTCGAGAAG
>NZ_RZRY01001548.1:0-436 GCF_003998035.1 Mesorhizobium sp. M2A.F.Ca.ET.039.01.1.1
GAGACTGCGCGGCGCATAGAATGGCCCCTGGTCGGGTTTGGCGAAGCCGCGCTCAAGCACCCAGCGCGCGAAATGGGTGGGGTCGTCGGCATAGGCGCTCATCCCGGAGGCTTTGACGTTGAGCACATGCGCCGACAGCAAAGTGGAATAGGCCATGCCCTGGCCGAAATGCGGACGCTTCTCGATCAGCGTGACGCGCAGATCAGAGTTTGACGACATCAGCAAATGCGCGGCCAGCACCACGCCGCTGGCGCCGCCGCCGACAATGATGATGGAGTTGCCGCGTCCAACCATGGTTGCGAGCCGAAACGGGGCGATCAGCGCGCGGCGAGCGCCGCGGGCGGCCTCGGCCGCAGGCCACGAACGATCGCCGGAACGGTTTTCAGAAGGTTGCGCATCGTTCTCTCACTCCCAATGTTGATAAGATTACTATACT
>NZ_RZRY01001549.1:0-434 GCF_003998035.1 Mesorhizobium sp. M2A.F.Ca.ET.039.01.1.1
CACTTGCCGGTGGTGGTGTAGAAGAAGTCGGCGTTGCTGACATCGGCGGGCACCGGGTTGCCGCCGTCTTCCCAAGCCTGGTAGCCGGGCTGGCCGCAGGGCACCGCGGTGAAGATGTTGACGGTCTTGCCGGTCGCCACCTCCGGCGTGTTGGTGGCGCTGGTGCCGATATAGAGCCGGTTCGAGGTGGCGGGGTCGTTCGATTTCAGCACCTTCGGGTTGCCCGACGGCACGTCCATCTCCAGATAGAGCTGGTCCATCTGGCTGACGTCGATCACCGCGCCGGCGCCATTGGCAGGATAAAAGGTGTCGGCGCAAGAATATCTGGTGCCGTATTGGTCGGTCTGGATCACCGATCCGGCGGGCAGGCTCTTCTGGAGGGACTTTAGTGTGCCGGTCGTGCACACCTGGCTTTGCACCACTGTGCTGGTGGA
>NZ_RZRY01000154.1:0-11133 GCF_003998035.1 Mesorhizobium sp. M2A.F.Ca.ET.039.01.1.1
TCCCACGGCTCCTCGATCGGCGTGGCGAAGATCGCCGCCACCTTCAGCTTCTTGTCCTTGGCGAAGGCCGCGCTGGGCAGCACGGTGGCCGCGAGGCCGAGCGCGCCAAGTTCCAGCAGGTTGCGCCGCGACAGGCCGGCGCGTTGCGTTTTGCTACGGTCGTTTTCCATGAAGTGCCCCTCTGTTCGACAGCCGTGTCGAGCCGGCCGTTCCAAAAATGTCAGACGCCGGGGACTATGGAACGGTGGGTGAGATTTGTCCACATGGTCAAATTTGGTTGCGCTTTCGCGTTCGTCATCCACGGGCGGGGCAAGGAGCGAAGCGACGCGCGCAGACCCGAGGATCCGCTCCTCAACGGCGCAGAACCAGCAACGGCTGCGCCAATGCCTGTTCTGCACCGTCGCATTCTTCGCTTGAAGTTCCGGCATGGATTCCAGGGTCTACGCTTCGCTTCGCCCTGGAATGACGAAGTTACGGGGCGCCGCCCGCGCCCTCCCACGATCCCGTCTCGGCAAACCTTTTCAACGCCGGCGCCGGCTCGAAAATCGCCCGTCCGGTCCGCCGGTGCCAATACTCCAGGCGCTCGACGATCTTGCCCGCGCCCGCAAGCCCGGCCCAGAACATCGGTCCGCCCTTGCCGATGGGAAAGCCGTAGCCGTTGACCCAGACGACATCGATGTCGGACGCGCGGGCTGCTACCCCCTCCTCGAGAATCCGCGCACCTTCGTTGACCAAGGGATAAAGCGTGCGCTCGATGATTTCCTCCGCGCCGATCTCACGCCGGGCAATTCCAAGCTCCGCCGCCTTGGCGCGGATCAGTGCCTCCACATCCGGGTCCGCGACCGGCTCCCGCGCGCCGCTCTCATAGCGGTACCACCCACTTCCGGTCTTCTGACCGAAGTGACCCTGTTCGCACAGCGTATCAGCAATCACCGCCGTCTGGCCACGCGCCTTGCGGTTGCGCCAGCCGATGTCGAGGCCGGCGAGGTCGCCCATCTGGAACGGTCCCATCGGCCAGCCGAAATCGGTGAATGCCTTGTCGACCTGGGCAGGGGTGGCACCTTCCAGCAGCAGCGCTTCGTTCTCCGCCCCGCGCGCGGACAGCATCCGGTTGCCGACAAAACCGTGGCAGACGCCGACGACGACCGCGACCTTGCCGATGCGCCGGGCGAGATCAGTGACCGTCGCCAGCACCTCGGGCGCGGTCTTTTCGGCTCGCACGATCTCCAGGAGCTTCATGATGTTAGCCGGCGAAAAGAAATGCATGCCGAGCACGTCTTGCGGCCGTGACGTCGAGGCGGCGATTTCGTTCACGTCGAGATAGGAGGTGTTGGTGGCGAGGATGGCGCCGGGCCTGGCGATGGTATCGAGCTTGCCGAACACCTCCTGCTTGACGACCATGTCCTCGAACACGGCCTCGATGATCAGGTCGCAATCGGCAAGGTCGGCATAGTCGGTGCTGCCCTTGAACAGTTCGAGGCGCTTCTGCTTGGCCTCCTCCGTCAAAGAACCGCGGCTGACCGATACGGCATAGTTCTTCTCGATCGTCGCCAGCCCGCGCCCCAGCGCCTCATCGCTGGTCTCGAGCAAGGTCACCGGCAGGCCGCCATTGGCGAAGGCCATGGCGATGCCGCCGCCCATCGTGCCGGCGCCGATTATGCCGACGCGTTCGAGCCGACGCTTCTGCAGGTCCTTGCCGGGCACCTTCGCCGCCTCGCGCTCGGCGAAGAACAGATGCCGCTGCGCGCGCGACTGATCGCCGGCAACGAGCTTTTGGAAAAGCTGCCGTTCGGCGGCAAGCGCTGCGTCGAAAGACAAGGTGATGGCGTTGCGCACGGCCTCGGCGCAGGCGATTGGCGCTTCGAGGCCGCGCGCCTTCCTGGCGAGGTCAGCGGCCTGGGCGTCGAAGGTGGCAAGATCGGTCTCGGCGAGGCGGTCCTTGCGCTCACGCACCGGCACGAAGGGGCCGCCTCGGTTAGTCATTTCGTGGGCGAAACGAACGGCCTCCGCCGGCAGATCGCGGTCGACGACCGCGTCGACAAGCCCCGCCTTCGCCTCGCCGGCCGAAATCGGCGTTCCGGAAACGATCATGGCGAGCGCCTTCGCGGCGCCCACAAGGCGCGGCAGCCGCACCGTGCCGCCGCCGCCCGGCAAGAGACCGAGTTTTACTTCGGGCAGGCCGAGCTTGGCGCCGCGATCGGCGATGCGGAAATGGCAGCCGAGCGCCAGTTCCAGCCCGCCGCCGAGCGCCGTGCCGTGGATGGCGGCAACTGTCGGCTTGGGAATCGTTTCAAGCAAGGCGATGATGGCGCGTAGTTCCGGCTGCTGGACCGGCTTGCCGAATTCGGTGATGTCTGCGCCGGCGACGAAAGTGCGCCCGGCGCAGGCTATGACGATCGCCTTGGCGGCAGGATCGTCGCGTAGCGCGGCAAGCGCCTCATAGAGCGGCTTGCGGACATGAAAACTCAGCGCATTGACCGGCGGATTGTCGATGGTGACCACCGCCACGCCGTTGTCATTCGTGACGCTGACAGAACTGGACAAGCGGAACCTCCCGAGACCGGCTGCAATCGGAACACGGGTTTACTAGGCCGGCCCGTGAATGGAAACCCGAACCAGACTTGGCGCAATGGTTAGTTGAGAGCGGCTGGTTTCCCGACAAAGGGATTTTGAAAGGTTGGCTGCGTTTTGCGTTGGCAGGCGGTATGCGTTGGAGATTGGCAGAAACGTCCATCGCGATCGTCATTCCAGGGCGGAGCAGGAGCGAAGCTCCGTCGCGAAGACCCTGGAATCCATGCCGTTACCTTGATCCAAGAGCGCAGCGGAGCAGAATTCTGCACCGTGAGAGGCGCGCCTGCATAACGGCATGGATTCTATGGTCTGCGCCGCGTCGCATCGCTCCTTGCTCCGCCATAGAATGACGAAGTTGGGGCGGCTGCAGCCAATCCCCGGCGTTTGCGCTGATTTTCACGGGCGGCGGAAAATCGACACCAAGACAAACTTTCAAAAGCCCTGTGCAGCGCCACTAGTTATCCACCCGGCCGAAGGGCGGCACGTCGCCGATCACTTCGCGCTTGTCCTTGCCGCAGACGAAGGTCTTGGCTTTCTCATCCGCCAGCTTGCGCGCCTGATCGTTGGCCTGTGGGTTGCCGGTGGCCAAAACCAGGCCGACGGTGCAGCCCTGATGCTCTTCCGGTTGCGCGACCTTGGCGACGACCAGCACGTCGGTCGATTCCTTGTCGTCCTCGGGGTTGCTGACCGAGCGGCGATGGATGGCGGCGAAAGGGATGGCGATGTCGCCATTGGTCTCGATGCGCCATTCCACTTTCGGGCCTGAGCCGTTGAAGGCAGTGAAGCTCTCCCAGACCGCGGTCATGTCGTCGGACGGAAAGCCGTAATAGACGGATTCGCGCGCGTCGTCGTAGCCGATCAGCACCGGGTAGCCGCGATAGCCTGAGCAGACGAGGCTCGCCCAGTCGCCGTCGCCTTCCGCGGCCTGGGCATAGGTCACGCAGTCCTTCTTCGAATCGAGATCGGTGTAGGCGCTGGAGATGTCGCCGGCCTGGGCCGCCTGGCAGAAACCGGCAAGCGCAAGCGGGATCAGAAGGGCACGCATCGATGGCAACTCCGTTTCGAGCTGCCGGAAGCGTAACGCCGTCCGCTATTTCTTCAAGCTGGCTTCGATCAAGAGGTCGGCGTTGCGGGCGACCGACGCCGCCGGTCCGCCATGGCCGAAAAGCTGGCCGCTGATATAGGCGCCCTCGATGAGCAGCAGCAGCCCGTCGCCCAGCGTGTCGGAATCCGCCGCACCCATCGCGGCGGCCATGGCGCGCAGGCGCCGGCGCAATTCCTGCTTGTTGTTTTCGCTGACGATGCGGGCCGGGTGACCACGCTCAGGATATTCCACCGCCGCGTTGGTCATGCCGCAGCCGCGATAGTCCGGCTTTTGCGTGCGTTTGCCGACGCGGGTCAGGAAGGCGATGATCTGGGCGCGCTGATTGCCGGGATGTGCGTCCACCGCCTCGTCGAAGCGTTCCCAGAATTCGAGGTCGTATTTGCGCAGATAGGAGGCGGCGAGCTCATCCTTGGACGGGAAACTGCGATAGAGGCTGGGCTTTGTGACGCCGGCGCGCCTGACGATCTCGTCGACGCCGATCGCCCTGATGCCCTCGCGGTAGAACAGGTCGCGCGCCACGTCGAGAATCTTGTCGGCGGCCCTCGGGGCGGGGGCCGTGTTCAACGACGCTTCAATTTTATTGTCCGATGGCATGCAGACGACTCGCTTGACAATGTTACTGACCGGTACGTATGTATGGTGCCATCCCATTGCAACGTACCGGTCAGTAACATGATAGCTCAATCCCGTCCGTTTGGCCAGCGCTACGCCTTCGTCGTTGTCGCGGTCATCTTTCTTTGTCTTTTGATTGCAGCAGGGCTTCGTTCAGCGCCGTCAGTCATGATGCTGCCGCTGGAAGAGAGCTTCGGCTGGCGGCGCGACATCGTCTCGCTGGCTGCCGCGATTGGCATCTTCCTCTATGGTCTGACCGGACCGTTTGCCGCGGCGTTGATGGAGCGGATCGGGCTGCGCCGCACGCTGCTTGCCGCGCTGATGATCATGTCGGGCTCCACCGCGCTCAGCCTGCTGATGACCAAGCCGTGGCATCTGCTGATCACCTGGGGAGTGTTTTCAGGCATCGGTTCGGGCGCGGTCGCGACCGTGCTCGGCGCAACAATCGTCAACCGTTGGTTCAAGACCAATCGCGGCCTGGTGATGGGGTTGATGTCCGCCTCCAGCGCTACCGGCCTGCTGGTGTTCTTGCCGCTGCTTGCCTCGCTGGCCCAGTCGGGAGGTTGGAAGCCAGTCGCCATAGCGATCGCGATCGCCACCGCTGCTCTCGTGCCGCTGGTCTTTCTGCTGGTGCCGGAACGCCCGGCCTCGATCGGTCAGGTGCGCTATGGCGCCGATGCCGACGACGTGCCGCCGGTGTCGCCCGCATCGCAGGGCAATTTCCTGGCGCATACGCTGAACACGCTGCGCCGCGCCGCCGGCACACGGGTGTTCTGGTATCTCTTCGCCACCTTCTTCGTCTGCGGCTTCACCACCAACGGCCTCGTCGGCACGCATCTTATCGCCTTTTGCGGCGACATGGGCATCGGGGAGGTGCAGGCGGCCGGGCTGTTGTCGATGATGGGTATTTTCGACCTGATCGGCACCACCCTGTCCGGCTGGCTCACCGACCGTTTCGATCCGCGCAAGCTGCTCGGCGTCTACTATGCCGTGCGCGGCCTGTCGCTGATCTATCTGCCTTATTCCGGCTTCTCGGCGACCAGCCTGATCATCTTCGCCGTGCTCTACGGGCTCGACTGGATCGCCACCGTGCCGCCGACGCTCCGGCTCGCCAACGAAGCCTTCGGCGACCGTAGCGGGCCGATCGTGTTCGGCTGGATCGTCGCCGGCCACCAAGTGGGCGCAGCGGCGGCTGCAGCCTTCGGCGGCACGATGCGCGAGTTGCAGGGCAATTACGAACTGGCCTTCCTGATCGCCGGCATGACGGGCATCGCGGCGGCCTGTATCTCGCTGCTGATCAATACGACCAAGCCGGCATTCGAGCCGGAGCCGCAGGCGGCTTGAGCTGCCAATCTCACCCCTTGTGGGGGAGATGCCCGGCAGGGCAGAGGGGGGCGCTGTCCCGCCGACTTGTCAGTTGAATTGCAGCCAATCAAAGCCGTCGGCCAGAAGCTCGAACAGGCCGTTCCTGAGAAGTTGGCGATCCTTCGCGCCCCCCTCTGGCCTGCCGGCCATCTTCCCCACAAGGGGGGAGATCAGCAGTTCTGTCGACTGTTATCAAAACTTCATGGTTCCGAGACACGCCTGAAACATTGAGGCGAGAGCTTGGCGGTCCCGTTCAAAGCCATCCGGAGACAGCCATGGACAAGCTTTCCCTTACCCGCCGCGCTTTCGTCACCTCGGCCAGCGCCTTCGGCCTTGTCGGCGCCTCCGGTCTGGCGCTGCCCTATTATTCCCGCGCCAGCCAGCGGCCGGCCTTCACGCATGGCGTGCAGTCCGGCGACGTCGACGCCACGTCCGGCATGGTGTGGACGCGCACCGACCGGCCCGCGCGCGTTATGTATGAAGTGTCGACCACCGAAAGTTTTGCAAACGCCACAAGGCTCGCGCCGCTCGATACGTCGCCGGCCAGCGACTGCACGGTGAAGCGGCTGCTCACCGATCTCGCCTCCGACCAGGACATCTTCTACCGCATGATCGCGGCCGACCTGTCCGACATCAACGCCGTCTCCGAGCCGATCGTCGGCCGTTTCCGCACCGCGCCGTCCTCGAAGCGCGACGTGCGCTTCGCCTGGTCAGGCGACACCGCCGGCCAGGGCTGGGGCATCGACGAGACCGGCATGAAGACCTATTCGACCATCGCCAAGCACACGCCGGACTTCTTCCTGCATTCGGGCGACACGATCTATGCCGACGGCGCGCTGAAGGACGAGGTCGACCTGCCCGGCGGCGGCAAGTGGAAGAACGTTGTCATGCTCGACGGCAAGCGCAAGGTCGCCGAGACGCTGGACGAATATCGCGACCAGTGGAAATACAACATGATGGACAAGCATGTGCTTGCCCTCTCGGCCATCTGCCCGACCTTCTACCAATGGGACGACCACGAGGTGCTCAACAACTGGTCGGACTCGAAGGACCTCAGCAAGGACGACCGCTACAAGGAAAAGTCGATCCATGTGCTGGCGGCCAGGGCCGCGCGCGCCTTCCATGAGATGACCACCATCCGTTACGAGCCGTCGGAGCCGGGCCGCGTCTACCGCAAGATCTCGCATGGGCCGCTGCTCGACGTGTTCTTCCTCGACATGCGCTCCTATCGCGGCCCGAACGGCGCCAACCTGGATGAAACGCTGACGCCGAAGTCGCGCATGATCGGCGAAGAGCAGTCCAAGTGGCTGAAGCGCGAGCTGGCAAACTCGAAGGCGACGTGGAAGGTCATCGCCGCCGACATGCCGCTCGGCCTCGTCGTCTGGGACGACGCGGCGAAGAAGGCCGGCTTCGAGGCCGTCAGCAACAACGACAACGGCAAGCCGAAGGGGCGCGAGCTCGAATTCGCCGATGTGCTGCGCTTCATCAAGACTGCCGGCATCACCAACACCGTCTGGCTCACCGCCGACGTGCACTACACGGCGGCGCATTACTACAACCCCGGCAAGGCGCAGTTCCAGGATTTCAATCCGTTCTGGGAATTCGTGTCCGGCCCGATCCATGCCGGCACCTTCGGCCCCAACGACCTCGACATGACCTTCGGGCCGGAGCTGAAATTCATCAAGGCGCCGACCGCCGAGCAGGGCCAGAACCTGCCGCCGTCGGCCGGCCTGCAGTTCTTCGGGCTGGTCGATATTTCGGGTGCGACGGAGCAGCTCACGGTGCGGCTGATGGATCGCGACGACAACGAGCTTTACAAGGTGACGCTGGACCCGGTGCGATCGGCTTGAAGTGAAAGTTGGAACCGTCGGCGGGACAGCGCCCCCCTCTGACCTGCCGGCCATCTCCCCCACTTGGGGGGAGATCAGCAGCTTTGGCGCCTCGCTCCTTCGGCAACGTCGGCGATTGGCGAAATCAAACGCGACAGCCAACTCCATCAAGTGGGACTCAAGTGGGGGAGATGTCCGGTAGGACAGGGGGCGCGAAGGATCGCTACGTTTGCGGTATTGAGAGCGTCAATCCGGATAACAAGCGCGCGGAATGTTCGGCCAGACCGCGGTGTCGCAATTGGCATCCTTCTGGCGCTGCTTGAAGGCGGCGCTGACCGGGCCGGTGACGATCGGGTCGACGCCGTCGGGGGCATCGGCGAACATCTGCTGCGCCGTTTGGGCATCGGGCGGCGAGATCGGATCGGCTTGCCTGAGCGCAGCCGCGGACTGCGCGGCGCCCGCCGCGACGAGCAGGCCAAGCGCCGCCCACGCGAAAACCGGACGCAATCTGGACATCTGATCGGTCATGAACATGAAATCGCCCGGCCCCTCAAAGGTTCCGCCTTGGTTAACAGAATCATTTCACACCAAGACGTTTAAGAATCAGTGACCATTATTTGGGGTCGGGCCTCCCCTTTCGCAAATGCGAAAAACCTTGTATGAGCCGCGCAACCGAAAAAGGCGGCGCTTGTTAAGCCTGCCGCCTGCAACGTTCCCGAGACCAGAAAAATGAACCTCCGAAATATCGCGATCATCGCGCACGTCGACCATGGCAAAACCACGCTGGTCGATCAGCTTCTGAAACAGTCCGGAGCCTTCCGCGACAACCAGCGCGTCGCCGAACGCGCCATGGATTCCAACGACCTCGAAAAAGAGCGGGGCATCACCATCCTGGCCAAGGCGACCTCGGTCGACTGGCACGGCACCCGCATCAACATCGTCGACACGCCCGGACACGCCGATTTCGGCGGCGAGGTGGAGCGCATCCTGTCGATGGTGGATTCGGCGATCGTGCTCGTCGACGCCGCCGAAGGACCTATGCCGCAGACCAAGTTCGTCGTCGGCAAGGCGCTTAAGGTGGGCTTGCGGCCCATCGTCGTCATCAACAAGATCGACCGTCCGGACGCCCGTCATGTCGAGGTGGTCAACGAGGTGTTCGACCTCTTCGCCGCGCTTGACGCCACCGACGAGCAGCTCGATTTCCCGATCCTCTACGGCTCGGGCCGCGATGGCTGGGTGTCGGAAAACCCCAAAGGTCCGAAGGACCAGGGCCTGGCGCCGCTGTTCGACCTCGTCGTCAAGCACGTGCCGGCGCCGACGGTCCATCCAGGCCCGTTCCGGATGATCGGCACCATCCTGGAAGCCAATCCGTTCCTTGGCCGCATCATCACCGGCCGCATCGAGTCCGGCACGCTGAAGGCCAACCAGCCGGTCAAGGTGCTGCATCATGACGGCACCCAGATCGAAACCGGCCGCGTCTCAAAAATTCTTGCCTTCCGCGGCCTCGAGCGCCAGCCGATCGACGAAGCCCAGGCCGGAGACATTGTCGCCATCGCCGGCCTGTCCAAAGGCACCGTCGCCGACACGTTCTGCGACCCGCAGGTGAGCGAGCCGCTGCATGCGCAGCCGATCGACCCGCCGACGGTCACCATGTCCTTCCTCGTCAATGACAGCCCGCTTGCCGGCACCGAGGGCGATAAGGTGACCAGCCGCGTCATCCGCGACCGCCTGCTGCGCGAGGCCGAGGGCAATGTCGCGCTGAAGATCGAGGAATCGGCCGAAAAGGACTCCTTCTTCGTGTCCGGCCGCGGCGAATTGCAGCTCGCGGTGCTGATCGAGACGATGCGCCGCGAAGGCTTCGAGCTTGCCGTGTCGCGTCCGCGCGTCGTCATGCAGAAGGGCGAGAACGGCGAATTGCTGGAGCCGGTCGAGGAAGTCGTCATCGACGTCGACGAGGAGCATGCCGGCGTCGTCGTGCAAAAAATGTCGGAGCGCAAGGCCGAGATGGTCGAGCTGCGTCCGTCCGGCGGCAATCGCCAGCGCCTCGTCTTCCATGCGCCGACGCGCGGCCTGATCGGCTACCAGTCGGAACTGTTGACCGACACGCGCGGCACCGCGGTGATGAACCGGCTGTTCTTCGCCTATGAGCCTTACAAGGGCGAGCTGCCCGGCCGCACCAATGGCGTCTTGATCTCCAACGAGCAGGGCGAGTCGGTCGCCTACGCCATGTGGAACCTGGAAGACCGCGGCCCGATGATCATCGATCCGGGCGTCAAGGTCTATCAGGGCATGATCATCGGCATCCATTCGCGCGACAACGACCTCGAAGTGAATGTGCTCAAGGGCAAGAAGCTCACCAACATCCGCGCCGCCGGCAAGGACGAGGCGGTGAAGCTGACGCCGCCGATCCGCATGACGCTGGAGCGGGCTCTCGCCTGGATCCAGGACGACGAGCTGGTCGAGGTGACGCCGAAGACCATCCGGCTGCGCAAGCTCTATCTCGACCCGAACGAGCGCAAGCGTTTCGAGAAGGCCGCCAAGGTGATGGGCGCGGCATAAGCTTTCAGCCAAAGGTTCGAAGAGGGAGCGTGTGCTCCCTCTTTTCGTTTCAGCGGCACGCGGCCGACAGGATGGCGCGGCAATCCGCCTCGTCGGCTAGACCGATGCGCACCGCCAGGCCGTCCCGAACCGGCTTGCGCAAGGCTTTCGCGCCATCCGGTTCCATGGTCAGTCGCCTTCGGTCGTCCAGGGCCTGGAGTCTTGACCGCGAAAGGCCGAGCTCGCCGGCAAGCAGGCGGTCCAGCCGCAAAGGCGTCGTCCCCTCCAGCCGAAGCTCGAGCGCGAGGGCGTTGGCGTGTCCCGGCTCTCCGTCGAGCGGCTCCTTTCGAACCGTGACATCGGGAGATTCCTCGACCCGTCCGGCTCGGTTGCGCAGCGGGGCGGCATCAAAGGCATGGCGGCGCGCAAGCGCCGGATCGTTGCTTTCGAGCGCTGCCAGCAGCGCCGGCTCGATATCGTGGCGGTTTTGTCGTTCCAGGATGGTGAAATTCCAGGAGTTTTCGCAGCCGCTGCAGCGATAGATCAGCCAGACGTCGATGCGCTTGCCATTGGCATTGACGCGGAATTTCTCGCTGCATTTGTATGGTCTGAAGCCGCCGCAGCGGTTGCAGTTGATGAAAGGTCGTGGCGCGATTGCGGGCGCGATCGTCCAGAGGACACGCAAGGTAGAAGACATGCCGGTAGGCCCTTCCCGTCGGGAAGTCCGTCAGGCCGGCAATGTCCGAGATGCCCTTCATGGGCAGGGCGTGGCGAAAGACTGTGTTGTCTGGAAATCAAGCGTCGGCGCGATAGCACTCGACGGCGGTTCAGCAATGCCAAACCGGTCTCGAACCGCCGCCTGAAGAACACGTGAAAATGGAGCAGGCGGCGCCAATGGCCGCGCCTGCGGTGCATTCAGAGGAGTTGGCGAGACCGGCGGTTACTGAGGCAAAGTGATGCTCGAAAATGGATGTCGGGCGGGTCTTCTAGCTGTGAGCTTTCGGGAGGTTGTCCATTCGGACCGGACCGAGGAGACTGGAGTTACCACGCTTCAGCATCCATCGGAGGATCCGAATGAACATCCATAAGAATGCCCGTCTCACACCGCTGCGT
>NZ_RZRY01001550.1:0-433 GCF_003998035.1 Mesorhizobium sp. M2A.F.Ca.ET.039.01.1.1
TTCCTGGACATACGACTCGGTGTCATGGCGAGTAGCTGAGGATGATTCCGAGGCTAATCGGAAAGACATTTTGTATGCATCAGTCGAAGTCCGAACCCTCCTACAAAGGCGGCAAGATTGCCTCAATCCGACGTGAGGCTATTGACGACAACGGTGGTGAAGTTCGTGCAATTGTGCGGTTTGGAGCTTCAATGGAAGCCACCGGACTAGCTTGGCCGTCCAGCGACAATCAAACGAATATCACCGGGTCAATTATTATATCCCGGACTCCCAACTGCGATAGCGAAATGAGCGGCGGGCTCCTCCCGGTAGTCCGAGACAGAATGCAAACATCGACCTAGATGCCAAATGCGGCAGACGGCTGACGCGTTTCACATCCCCAACCGTGTCGCAGTTCTCTGATCGCAAGGAACCGCTATGACCGAACCTGAGA
>NZ_RZRY01001551.1:0-433 GCF_003998035.1 Mesorhizobium sp. M2A.F.Ca.ET.039.01.1.1
TCGTGCCAGATTTCGAACCTGCGGATGAGGAAAGTATCTACAAGGCGGGCTCCACCGAAATCCTCGGTATCTGTTGGGGTCGGTGGGAACGCACTGAGGAACACCACAGATTTCTAGAGACGGAGTGGACCGAACTGACGGGCGAGGCCCGTCCAAAGGGGCTGCCCGACAATATCCAGCTCGTAATCGACACAGGCCCGACGGAAACGTGGCTGTGGGACTTCATCGCCAACGAACGGCTCCAGGACCGTCTGGTGCAGACATTCCTGGAGATGTCCTTTGAAACGCGAATGCGTCAGGGACTACGCGGCATCGCTGGCCCTGCTCCTCTGCTTCCCGATGCTTACGTGTCGGCCGAGGAGGCTCATTCGGCCGTATCGTTGTCCGCAATACTAGGCTACGCGGTGGTCGAGGATCTTGCTCGGCCCGGCAA
>NZ_RZRY01001552.1:0-432 GCF_003998035.1 Mesorhizobium sp. M2A.F.Ca.ET.039.01.1.1
CCAATGTCCGGCAAGTCGCGGCCGAAGCCTGTGAACATAATTCAGATAGATTCCAGTGCTTTGCCGGCGCTGGCCGCTTTCACGCTTGCCCGTTCGAGCATCGAGGCGTCTTCGCCGAAGGCGCGGGTGGCGCGGGCGGCGGCCTCGAGCAGGGGCGCGGTCATGCGCCGCAGAAAGGCCGCGTCCACGCGCGTTCTCGGCCCGGCCAGGGTGAGCGCGCCGAGAAGGGTCCGTCCGGGGCCGAAGACAGGCGCCGAGACGCCAGCCGTCTCGGGATCGCGATCGCCCACCGACAAGTGATGATAGTCTTCGCGGATGGTCTCATAGGGCTCGCCCGGCTCGCCCGAAAATGCCGCGAGCACGCGGCCGCCGGAGCCGGCCAGCAAGGGCAGCACGTCGCCCTCGCGGATCGTGTAGCGGATCGGATGCTTG
>NZ_RZRY01001553.1:0-431 GCF_003998035.1 Mesorhizobium sp. M2A.F.Ca.ET.039.01.1.1
CACCAGTTTCCAATCGCCCTCACGCACCGCGCCGACCATGGGATCCACATTGTAGACAATCTCCGTGCGGGGCGAAGGTTTGCCCTCGCTGATGGCCGGCCACATATCCATGCCGTCCAGGGGTTTGTCCTTGCCGGGCTTGGCTCCAGCCAGCCCAGCCAGTGTCGGCAACATGTCAACGACGTGCATAAGGCCGTTGAAGGCGCCGGGCTTGATCTTGCCGGGCCAGTTCATGAAGGCAACCGAGCGCGTGCCTCCCTCATAGAGAGTACCCTTGCCGTCGCGATAGGGACCATTATCGGCGGGAAGCTTGCCTTCCACCTTGGAGTCACCGGTGAACATCGAATTGACGACGCCGCCATTGTCGCTCATGAAAACGATGAGGGTATTGTCGCGTATCCCCTTCTTCTCGAGCGCGGCCACGACATTCC
>NZ_RZRY01001554.1:0-430 GCF_003998035.1 Mesorhizobium sp. M2A.F.Ca.ET.039.01.1.1
TTCCCGCCCGGTCCGCGTCGAGCCGACCGGGCGGGAAGACGTTGTCCGCCTCGTCGATCTGAAGCGCCGCTTCGGCGCGACGGCGGCGCTCGACGGCGTCTCGCTGACCGTGAAGAAGGGCGAGATCCTCGGCATCATCGGCCGCAGCGGCGCCGGCAAGTCGACGCTGATCCGCTGTCTGAACGGGCTGGAGCGGCCGGATTCCGGCGAGGTCTTCATCGAGGGGCGCGAGATCAGCCGCCTCGGCGAGCGCGAGTTGCAGCCGCTGCGCCGCCGCATCGGCATGGTGTTCCAGCATTTCAATCTCTTGTCGGCCAAGACCGTCGAGGACAATGTCGCGCTGCCGCTCAAGATCGAAGGACGCCCGCGCGCCGAGCGTGTGGCCCGCGCGGCCGAGCTGCTGCAACTCGTCGGCCTGTCGGAGAAAGCC
>NZ_RZRY01001555.1:0-430 GCF_003998035.1 Mesorhizobium sp. M2A.F.Ca.ET.039.01.1.1
GTTGACGAGCGTCCCCTTGAGGCCCCCGAGCATGTCGCCCATGGCGGCGACGACGACGTGCTTGACCGAGGTCTTGGCGATCACCGCCTGCAGCGTGTTGGCGAAATTCTCGAGGATGACGATCGCCTGCGCGCCGGAATCCTTCAGCTGATGCTCGAGCTCGCGCGGCGTATAGAGCGGGTTGACGTTGACCACGGTGAAGCCGGCGCGAAGCACCGCCATCATCGCCACCGGGTATTGCAGCACGTTGGGCATCATCGGCGCCACGCGCGCCCCCTTCTGCAGGCCCTTCGACTGCAGATAGGCGCCGAAGGCGGCCGACTGCTGCTCGAGCTCGGCATAGGTGATGGCCTTGCCCATGCAGACGAAGGCCGGCTGGCCGGCAACCTGCTTGCAGGCGCCGACCAGGAAGTCGCCGATCGAGCCGTAG
>NZ_RZRY01001556.1:0-430 GCF_003998035.1 Mesorhizobium sp. M2A.F.Ca.ET.039.01.1.1
CCTCGGCGAAACGGCCCAGCTGGCCGTAGCAGGCGGCTAGAAGCGCGCGCGAGACGTCGGTGACGGCATTGCGCGCCAGCCGTTGCATCAAAAGGTCAATGGCCTCTTCGTACCTTCCAAGTTGAAACTGCGCCAAGGCCTGGAAGTGCAGAAGCACGTCCGGAAAGTATGGATTCAAGGTCTTCCCTCGGGCGAAACTCTCGAGGGCCTCCTCGGATCTGCCCGAATAGTGCAGCGCCTCGCCGAGGATGACGTGCCCTTCGGCGAAGTTCGGATTGAGGGCTAACGCGCGCTCGGCCTCGTTGATGGCGCCATCGTGCCGTCGTGTGTACAGCTTGGTTATAGCCAGCGCCCAGTGCGCCCAGGGATCGCTGTCATCCAGCGTTACCGCTCGCATTGCTGCCTCTTCCGCTTGCGCCATCGATTCCGG
>NZ_RZRY01001557.1:0-429 GCF_003998035.1 Mesorhizobium sp. M2A.F.Ca.ET.039.01.1.1
AGATTGACCGGCGCCGCTTCGGCGCTGTCGCCCCCCAAACTGCCATTGAACAGCAGCCAGCCGGGGTCGACGCCGAACAGCCGGCCGTACTTCTCGGCGGCTTTCCGCGACAGCGGCCGGTTGCCGTTCTCATGGCTGATGAGGGTGTTTTTGTTGATGTCGCGCAGCGCCCGCGCGGCATCGCTGGGCGAGGCATAGCCGGCCTGGGCGCGCGCCTGCTGCAATCTGTGCCGGGAATCCATCATCGTACAAAATGCCTGAAATTTATCGTCCAAATTGTACGATTTCGCTTGCGCATCATTCGTACATAACGTACGCTTAGCGCATGAATGAGCATCCCGCAAGCATTTCCGCATTACCAGTGATTCCTGCTTTGGCCGCCGGCATCCAGGGACTGCCCACGAGCGTCTCGGGGCTTATCGACCGCTG
>NZ_RZRY01001558.1:0-427 GCF_003998035.1 Mesorhizobium sp. M2A.F.Ca.ET.039.01.1.1
GGCTGGTGCGTGTGTTCGATATGGCGATGCAGGCGAACCCGTCCGCCGCGCTCGCGCAAATGGGCGTCGTCTTCCAGTTGCCGACGCTCGATCTCGATCTAACACCGGGCGAGAACCTGCGCTACCACGCCGCGCTGCATGGACTTCCGACGGAACTGACCAAGGCGCGCTCACGGGAGGAATTGAGCCGCCTCGAGGTGCTGGACAGGATCGACGATCGGACCCGCGCGCTATCCGGCGGCCAGCGCCGGCGCGTGGAGATTGCGCGGGCGCTGATGCACAGCCCGCGCCTGCTGCTGCTCGACGAGCCGACCACCGGGCTTGACGTGCCGGGACGGCGCGCGCTCGAGCAGCATGTAAGGGACCTTTGCCGGGAACGTGGCATCGCCGTCCTATGGGCGACGCATTTTCTCGAAGAAGTAGCGGC
>NZ_RZRY01001559.1:0-427 GCF_003998035.1 Mesorhizobium sp. M2A.F.Ca.ET.039.01.1.1
GGGCAGATGCAAGGGTTCATAGCCCATCGCCGCGAGGTCGAGATGCTTGCCGCCGGCACGAAGCGGCAGGCAGACATAGCCCTGCGTCAGCAGCCGGACTGCGTAGTCGGTCAGTATTCGGGGCTGCATCCGACAAATGTTCCGCGACCATGAAATTCCCTGCCCAATCTCTTTAGCCGAACAGCCCGTTCGTCAAGCATTGGCGCATTCGCTGCCGCCTGGCCCCTTTCCGCTTCCGGTCCCTTCACGCGATTGTGCAGGCATCTCGATCGGGCGCGACCGCGTTCAGTCCGCCGTCTATAGCTGTCGGGTGGACCGGGGGAGTACCCAACTTCAAATGTTCTTGATCGATTTCCAGTGGTTCAGGCGCTCGGCGATCAATTCCACGCGCCGCTGATTGTCGTTTCCGTCCAGGATGGTCAGGTCC
>NZ_RZRY01000155.1:0-11127 GCF_003998035.1 Mesorhizobium sp. M2A.F.Ca.ET.039.01.1.1
TCGGCATAGTTCTGATCGGCCTGGTCGACGAATGCCTTGGGCGCCGGTCCGGTTGCGCCCCCGAGGCCGACCGCGATCAGCGTCGGGTGGTCGAGCTTCACCTGATAGGGCGACTTGGGCTTATCCTTGGCAGCGACCTCGGGGGCCGCCTCGGATTGCTCTTCCTTCGGCTTCTTCTTGCAGATCTCGTCATGCATGTCGTTGGGCGACAGGGTGTCGCCATAGGGCTTGAGAGCGGCCAGCGTCGTCGAACTCTCCGCCGGCGTATCGAAACCCTGGTCGAGCAGCTTTGCGGCCGCCTCGGCGCGGCTGACAGCCGATTTCTCGCCAAGCACCACGGCGACCAGCGTGCGGCCGTTGCGCGTCGCCGAGCCGATCATGTTGAAGCCGGAAGAGCAGACGAAGCCGGTCTTCATGCCGTCGGCGCCGGGATAGCGGCCGATGAGCAGATTATAGTTCGGGAGCGCCTTCTTGCCGACGGCAAGGCCTTCGATTGAGAACCAGGGCGCATACTGTGGAAAATCATTGCGCAGCGCCGTCACCAGCACGGCGAGGTCGCGCGCTGTGGTGTATTGTTCCGGCGAATAGAGCCCGTTCGGGTTGACGAAATGCGTTCCGACCATGCCGAGCCGGGCCGCCTCGGCGTTCATGCGGTCGGCGAAGGCCGCCTGCGACCCGCCGATATTCTCGCCCACGGCCATGGCGATGTCGTTGGCCGATTTGACCAGCATCATCTTCAGCGCATTGTCGAGACGCATCACCGAGCCGGGCTTGAAGCCCATCTTGCTCGGCGGCTCGCCGGCCGAATGCTTGGTCACCTTGATCGGCGAATCGAGCGCCACCTCGCCGGCCTGAATGGCGCGGAAGGCGACATAGGCCGTCATCAGCTTGCTGAGCGAGGCCGGATACCAGCGCTTGAACGCGTCCTGATGCTCCAGAATGGAGCCGCTCTTGAGGTCGAACAGGACCACCGGATTGGCGCGCGCAACGCCGGCAAACGCCGGAAGCGCCAGCGCGCCCGCCAGCAACAGGTTGAGGAAATGCCTCTGCCGCATGATCAAATCCGAAATCGCCTCTTGCCGTAATCGCCACTGGGTCCGTAAGATTTCGTTACCCATCGCCAGCATAAATGCGGCCCGGCCCCTCGACCCGGACCCCATTGTTGCGGTGCTATTTACCCTATGTGACGCCAAAATGGCAAAGTTCAACACAATCACAATTGCTGAGCATCGGTTCTGAACCGACCGCCGCCAATCAACCGAGAGATGGACCGATCATGCCTATTCTCAACCGCGCCGCACAAATGCAGGAAGAAGTCGCCGGCTGGCGACGACATCTCCACCAGACGCCGGAGCTGAATTTCGACGTCTTCCAGACCGCCGGCTTCGTCACCGAGAAGCTGAAGGCCTTCGGCTGTGACGAAGTGGTGACGGGATTGGGCAAGACCGGCGTCGTCGGCATCATCCGCGGCCGCAAGGGCGATGGCCCGACGATCGGGCTGCGCGCCGACATGGACGCGCTGCCGATCGACGAAATCACCGGCAAGCCATGGGCCTCGACCGTGCGCGGCAGGATGCATGCCTGCGGCCATGATGGCCATACCGCGATGCTCCTGGGCGCCGCCAAATATCTTGCGGAGACGCGCAATTTCGCCGGCACCGTGGCGGTGATCTTCCAGCCGGCCGAGGAAGGCGGCGGCGGCGGCAACGAGATGGTCAAGGACGGCATGATGGAACGCTTCGACATCGAGAAGGTGTTCGGCATGCACAATATGCCGGGCCTGCCGGTCGGCCAGTTCGCCATCAAGCCCGGTCCGATCATGGCCGCGACGGCCGAGTTCACCATCACCGTCAAGGGCCGTGGCGGCCATGCCGCGATGCCGCACGGCACGATCGATCCCATCGTCATCGCCAGCCAGCTGGTGGGCGCGCTGCAGACCATCGCCTCGCGCAGCACCGACCCCGTCGAGGCCGTGGTGGTGTCGGTCACGAAGTTCCACGCCGGCGACGCCTATAACGTCATCCCCGAAAGCGCCGAGATCGCCGGCACCGTCCGCACGCTGAAGAAGGAAGTGGCCAAGAAATCGGAAGAGCGCATGCGCGCCATCTGCGCCGGCATCGCGACCGCCTTCGGCGCCACGATCGAGGTCGATTACGACGCCAACTATCCCGTCACCTTCAATCATGCGCAAGAGACGGTCTTCGCCAGCGATGTCGCCGCCGACGTCGCCGGCGACGCGCATGTCCATCGCACCATCCAGCCGGTGATGGGCGGCGAGGATTTCTCCTATATGCTGGAAGCCCGACCCGGCGCCTTCATCTTCATCGGCAACGGCGACTCGGCCGGCCTGCATCACCCTGCCTACGACTTCAACGACGAGGTCATCCCGCACGGCATGAGCTACTGGGTGAAGCTGGCCGAGACGGCCTTGGCGGCCTGACGGCACTGGCTTGGCAAGAGGAGGCGGCCGCCCATCGCAGACGGCCGCCTGATCGGCTTTCAGACTCCTCTTGGCGAACCGGCCCGAAGCGTTTATGTGTCGGGCCGCGTGGTCCCGTAGCTCAGTAGGATAGAGCGGCAGATTCCTAATCTGTAGGTCACAGGTTCGATTCCTGTCGGGATCACCAAGGGTCGTGTCCCACCAGGTGGTGTAGCTGAGGGTTATGAAGCCGCTCGCGAGCGCGCCGTGAGTAGCGCTGTAGCGAGTGAGCGGCCTGCCGGTGGTCATCGGCGCTTTCCGGCAGGGTCTGGATTATTGACGCGCGACAGGGCGGAGATCGTGTTCCACTAACGCAGACCGCCGCGCCGTTTGAGGCATTGCTCCAGTTGTGGCCTACGGACGCTATTTGGTTGAACCTGCAAGCAGGCCGGAAATGAGGTATCGATTGAGGAAGATCACCAGCAGGCAGGGCACCGCAATGGCGATAGAACCGCCGGCCATGATAAGCCCGTAGTCGACGAAGTTCTTCCCTGCGAATTCCGGGATCAGAACCGTCAGCGGCTTTGTGTCCTTGGGTGAGAAGACGAGCGGCACAACATATTGCCCCCAGGCACCGAGGAAGGTGAGAATGGCAGCCGCCGTAAGTCCTGGTGCAGCGATCGGCGCGATGATGGAAAAAAGAATGCGCATATGGCTTGCCCCATCGATGCGCGCCGCCTCTTCCAACGATCGCGGCAGCGTGTCCATGACGCCTTTCAGGAGCCAAAGGCAAAGCGGTAGGAACGCCGAGACGTAGATGAGCGTCACGCCGAGATAGGCGTCGATCTGCCGGAGCGACACCATCAGCCGGAAGAGCGGGATGAGAACCGCATATCCCGGCACCGCCATGGTCCCTACCACAGCATAGAAGAGCACCTCACGTCCGGGAAAGTTCAGGCGCGCGAAGGCATAGGCCGCAAGCAGCGACATCAGCACGCAAAGCACGGTGGCGGCACCCGAAGTGAGTATGCTGTTGAAAAGCGCAAGCCGAAACTCGCCAGCCACGTCGACGCCTCCCATATGCCCGTCAAGCACGCCAAGAAGCCTCAGATAGTGCTCGCCGGTGGGATGCTCGGGAAAAAGATGAAGCGGCCGCGCATTGAACTCGACCGTCGGCGTCAGGCTGGAGGCGAGTGTCCAGTAGATCGGAAGAAGCGACCAGGCGAGCAGCAGCGCAACGCCGGCCCAGATTCCAAGACGGATGTGCCAAGGTTTCTTCATCAGTCGAGCCTCGTGCTGCGGTGGATGCGCAGCACATAACCAAGCGATATGGCGAGCGAAATGAAGGTGACCATCAGCGACAATGCCATGCCGTACGAGAAATTCAGTTTCTTGAAGGCCTCAAGATAGATCTGCAGCAGGATCGGCCGCGTCTCCAGACTGTTGCGGGCAAGCACGATCGCTTCGTCGAACAGGTTGAAGGCCGACACTGTGGCATTGGTCATCGCCACCGCGATCGCCCCGCGCGTCAGCGGCAAGGTAATATTGCGGAACATCACCAGGCGACTGGCGCCGTCCATGCGCGCGGCCTCATAGAGGTCGCCCGGAATGCTTTGCATCGCCGCCAGCACGATAACGATGGTAAGCGGCAACATGCGCCAGATATGCACCACCGAGACTGCAAGCATCGCGCTGGTGCTGTCATTGAACCAGAGATGACCCTCGTAGTCCAAACCGATCATCACCAGCAGCCCGTTGAGGAGGCCGGGGCCGGGCGAATAGATCCATTGCCATATCACGCCGCTGACCACGCCGGGCAGCGCCCACGGCAGGACCACGGCTGCCAACACCCACTGACGCCCGCTCTTCAACTGATTGATGAGTGAAGCCGCCAGGACCCCCAGGACCGTCTCGGCGAAAACGGCGATTACGACATATTTGAAGGTGTTGAGCCAAGCCTGCCCCACCTCTACGTCGCTGAAGACGCGCGTATAATTGGAGATGCCGACGAACGGGGTCCCTGCTTGCATCGGGTTGACGCGGTGCAAGCTGTCCCATGCGGTGCTCAGCAGTGGGTAGAAAACGAGCCCTCCCATGGTGAGCAGGATCGGCAGCACCATCAAAAAGGCGGTCGTGGCGTCCCCAACTTTGCGGGCGCCACGACCTTGTCGCGGGAGGACAGTTACCGCTTGCGACGTCACTGCTTCACGGCTTCAGCCGCGGCCTCGGCGATGCGCTGAACAGCCTGGTCCACACTGATCTCACCCTTTGCCGCGCTGTTGATCGAGGTGTTTACGGCCAGCGAGAATTGCGGATACCAGGCTGGCGCGCCGGACGGAAACAGCGCCTCGACGGTAGGCGCCTGTTCCACAAGCGCCTCGCCGCTGACCAGCTTGCCCTGTTGTTGCAGCTCTGCGAGCGCGGACGTGCGCGTCGGCAATACCCCGTTTCCGTAGTTGTGGATCTGATAGTCCTTGGATGTCATCCATTTGATGAATTCCTTGGCCGCTTCCGGATTCTGGGCATTCCTTGGGATGCCGAGGCCCTCCAGCAACCCGAATGACCGCGTCTTGCCGCTTTCGGTGGCGACCGGAATCGCCTGAACCTGTCCGGCAACGACAGACTGTGCGGGGTCATTGTAAGCGCCAAGACGGCCCGGTTCGCCGCTGATCATGATGCTGGTCAGGCCCTTGGCGAAAAGTGTCTCATTGATCTCGCTGTCTTTAAGGCCGGTGGAGGCGGGGTCAACCAGGCCCTCCTTCAAGAGCATCATCTCGAAGGCCATCGCTTTGTAGCCGGCCGAGTCCGGCGCCGTGAACAGAGGTTTCATATCCTTGTCGAAAAGATCTCCGCCGAACGCCTTGGTCAGAAGGTACCAGCTTGTCGATGCGCCTTCGGTCGCGGAAAGCGGCAGGCCGATCGGATACTTTACGATTCCCTTGGCCTTGACGGCCTTCGCCGCCGCTACAAGCTCGTCGAGCGTCTTTGGCATGACGGTCACGCCGGCGTCGGCGAACTGCTTCTTGTTCACCAGCATGACGCGAAAGTCGTTCGTGTAAGGAATGGCCAGAACCTTGCCGTTCACGTTGAAGATCGTCGACCCCTTGATGTCATCCAGGGTCGCGGCGTCAACGGTGTCGTTGAGCGGCGTATACCAGTCTGCCGCAGCGAACTGGCCGGTCCAGGACCAGTCGAACTCGGTCACATCGGCCGGCGCCGTGCCAGCCAGCAACGCCGTCGAAATCTTCACCGACACGTCGTCCCATGACGCTGTCTGCATATCGAGCTTGATGCCGGTGGCTTTCTCGAAATCGGCCGCCATGTTTGCATCCTGAGGCGAGGGTAGGAGCACCGAAACTGTTTGTCCCGCAAAGGGCTTGGCATCATCGGCCAGCGCAATTCCGCTGGTAGTGGCCATCAAAACGACGCTGAAGGCGAAAACCAGATCAGACTTCGGCAAACGCATGATTATCTCCCGTGACGTCGCGAGCGGGCAGCATTGTTCCCACTATGCTTTTTGGCCGCTGCCCGCACCAATAGACCGTAAAGCTATCGCTGGAAATTCTGATATTCTTGCCGGTTTCGACCCAAATTTTCAGGTTTTTCAGCCCTGCGGTCTGTCGCAGCAGCAAAAAATCCAGCGCTGGTGATGAAGCGTCAACGTCCGGGTGATGTTCAGGCGCGGAAGCGGCGCCTGTAGTCCTTCGGCGTACAGCCAACCTGCCGCTGGAAGGCATCGTAAAAGCGGCTGAGAGAGCCGTGGCCACTTTCGAAAGCCACCTCGATAATTGCCATATCGCTGTCGGCCAAAAGCTTCAGTGCATGGTTGAGCCGCCGGCGGCGCAGATATTGCGCGATGGATTGTCCCAGGACCTTCTGAAAGGTCGCGGTTGCGTTCGTCGGATGGAGTCCGCCGACAAGCGCTACGTCCGCAACGTTGATCGGCCTGGCGAATTCGTTGTTGATGAAGGTCGTCATCTGCTGCACCCGCGCAACCACCCGCCGGTCGGCGACATGCATCGCCTGGCGCCGATGTTCAGCTTCGAGGGCGCCCAGGCCTATCTCGGCGATGCGCGGGTCGGCCGCCAGCCGGCGAAGACGAAGGCGAACCTCGTCGCGTAATATGTCGGCGGCCAGTTCGCTGTTGGTGTCCCACTCTCGCGCCCAGCGGGTCACCAATAATGTGTCGGCAGCGTCGATGGACGAGCCCGTGACGACGTGACCCGCCATGAGGTCGTTCTTGAAATCACTTGAGACCGCAAGGGACAGCAGATCGGCGAATGGCACGTAGATGCAGACGAGCTCCGTTCCGTCACCAGCAGATATCACCTGGTGAGGAACAGCGGCCCAGAAGCAGTAGATGGCACCTTCGCGCAGGCTGACCTGCTTGCCATTGATGAGATAGGTCATGCCGCCGCGCGTGATGACGTTGAGTTCCACATGGTCGTGCCAGTGGGCTTCCGGCATAGGCTCCACGATATGCGTCTCAGCCAGGAATTCGTCCGGCTTGAGAAAGCGGTTGCCGGTCTGGCGCGGGTCAAGCTGACGCATTCGCTCCCTCCGTTTTTGCGCGCCCCGGCTAGCGCGGTTCCACTTAAAAACCGGAAATATCAATTGCATTCAAGCAAGCATTTTCCGGTTTCCAATGGCAATAGGGAAGCTGCGCCGAAAGCGCATAGCAAGGACTGGATACTCGCAATGCCCAAGATCTGTCTCGTCGGCGCCGGAAGCACGGTGTTCGCTCGCAACATCCTCAGCGACGTGCTGAGCAATGAAGCTCTCTCGCGTTGCGAAATCGCGCTTCACGATCTCGATCCGGACCGCCTTGCCACCTCCGAAATCATGACACGCCGCATCTGCCGCGCGCTTGGGATCGAGGACGAGGTAAGGCTCGTCGCGACAGTCGATCGGGCAATCGCCCTCAAGGACGCCGACTTCGTCATCCTGATGATGCAGGTGGGCGGCTATAAGCCGGCCACTGTCACCGATTTCGAAGTCCCGAAAAGGTTCGGCCTGAGGCAGACCATTGCCGACACTTTGGGCATCGGCGGCATCTTCCGGGCTCTGCGTACAATTCCCGTCGTGTTTGCCATCGCCGACGACATGCGCAAGCATTGCCCGCAGGCGCTGATGATGAACTATGTGAACCCGATGGCCATGATCAGCTGGGCCATGGCAGAGGGCTATCCGGACATTCGCTATGTCGGCCTGTGTCACTCCGTTCAGGAAACATCGCAATTCCTGGCCCGCACTCTCGGCGAGGATATTGCCGACATCGACTATCTGTGTGCCGGCCTTAATCATGTGGCCTTTTTCCTCAAGTTCGAAAAACGCCTACCCGGCGGCGGCCGTGTAGACCTTTATCCGCGGCTTCGGCAGATTGCCCGCGATGGGACTTTTCCCGTCGATGATGCAGTTCGTTTCGCGGTCATGAAGCACTTCGGCCATTTCGTTACCGAGAGTTCCATCCACTTTTCGGAATACACGCCCTGGTTCATCAAGCGCGGGCGCGAGGACTTGCTGGAAGAATTCAGGTTGCCGCTCGACGAATACATCACCCGTTGCGAAAGACAGGTCGCGCAATGGCATGAACTGCGCCACGAACTGGAAGACGAGAGTCGGCCGATCGAAGTCTCGCGCAGCAAGGAGTATGCTGCCGCCATCATTCATGCCTGCGTGACGGGTGAGCCAAGCCTGATCTACGGCAATGTCGCCAACCGGGGCCTAATCGAAAATCTGCCATCGAACGCTGCGGTTGAAGTTCCTTGCCATGTCGATCGCAACGGCATTCAGCCTATCCGCATCGGACGCATCCCGGTTCAGCTTGCCGCCATCATGCGGAGCAACATCAATGTGCAGGAGCTGGCCGTGACGGCCGCCCTCACCGGGAAGCGCGAGCACATCTACCACGCAGCCGCCATGGACCCTCACACGGCAGCGGAGCTTTCGCTTGCCGGAATCGATTCCCTGGTGGATGCGCTGATCGAAGCTCATGGCAGCTTGTTGCCCGCTTTTGCTCGGGCTGCCCAATGAGTGGCTTCGACCTGTTGGGAAAGGTTGCCATCGTCACCGGCGCACAACGCGGGATCGGACTGGGTGTTGCTACTGAACTGGCGCGCGCCGGAGCGCAAGTCGTCCTGACGGGCATAAAGGACGTCGACGGCTATCGCGCCGCCGCCAACATTTGCGCAATGGGTCTGGCAGCAACTTATCGCCGCATGGATACAAGCGATGAGTCGGAGGTCACGCACGTGATCGATGATATCTTTGCCGAGATGGGTCGACTTGATATTGCCGTTGCCAATGCTGCGATCTATCCGAACACCAATATCGCATCGATTACGCCCGACGAGTGGGACAGCGTCATGGCGGTCAACCTGCGAGGGCCCTTCCTGCTGGCGAAGGCTTGCCTGCCCTATTTTCAGCGGCAGCGCCACGGCAGGGTGGTCTTTTTGTCCTCAATAACGGGTGCGCGCGTATCTTCTCCTGGGTATTCTCACTATGCGGCTAGCAAGGCAGGAATTCTGGGCTTCATGCGCACGGCGGCCCTCGAATTTGCGCCTTGGAACGTTACGCTGAATGCCGTTGAGCCGGGCAACATCCTGACAGAGGGCGTGATGGAGCATCAGTCACAAAGTTTCGTGGATGCACAATGCGCCGCCGTGCCGCTTCGCCGTCTCGGCACACCGCAGGACGTTGCCCACGCGGTGCGTTTTCTCGCTTCCGATGAAGCGGCTTACATCACCGGCCAAAGTATCATCGTAGACGGCGGGCAGACCTTGCCCGAAATGTCGACCGCGATCCTGCCGGAAGCGGCGCGTTGAAGGTGACTATCAAGCGGCTGATGAAACTTGGTGCGGCGGTCCTGCCCAACCGGCCAGATCAGCCTGAGACAATTTCGTAGTGCAGGACCTGGGCGTCGCGGAGGGACGATCTGCGTCCAGGCGAGATGACGCCGGAGCCGAAGAGGAGAATATCTTCGCGGCGTACGAATACTTCTTCCTGGCCGGGTCCCATCGACACAAATGTGCCTGACGAGCTCCGCTCGACAAGCCGTGCCTTGCCATTCGAAATGGTGAAGGTCGCGTGGTGCCTTGAGACCCAGGGCCGCTGGACGACGATATCGCATTCCGGAGATCGGCCGATCGTCACGAATTCATTGTTTCGGCAGGACCCCAACTGATCTCCATAGCGGATGACCAGATTGATCTGCCGCGGCGGCGCGGAGCGCCTTTCCATAATGGTGCCCCGGCTGGTGACGTTCGTGCTGGGGACCCCATCGTCGCTCCGCAGCGTATAGACATCGAAGAGTTCCTGCTTGCCCTTGAACGCCATTTTGTCGAGGAGCCGCAAGGCGCTGCGGCTGCCAGCCGAAAGCGCTTCGAAGAAGCTCTGGCTGATCAGCACCTCCCCCGGATTGGCCGTAGTGGACAGCCTTGCGGTGACATTGACAACATCGCCGAATACCGCGCCGCGCGCGCGAATAACCGCCCCGAAATGCAATCCGATCCGGGCGCTCAACGGCCCTCTCGTCAGTTGGCTGTTGATTTGGCAGACGGCCCTCAGCGCCGCCTCCGAGCTCTCGAACAGACTGAGCACGTCATCGCCCTTCGAGTAAATGAAGTCACCGCCGTGCTCGGCGACGATCGCGCGTATCGCGTCGAGGCAATCCGAGACCTGCCGCAGGGCGGCATCGTCGCCGATGCGCTCATAGAGCGGCGTGCTGCCCACGACATCAGCTAGGAGGACTGCGGCTAGAAGTCTTTCCTGATCCATTGCCCCGTATCCGCCCCGAGAATGGAGCGTTTATAACATACCAAAGTCGACCTTGACCTATCTACTTACGCGCCTTGGGGCCGGCGCAACGGGGCAAGTGCTTTGGCGCGATCATCTTGGACAGGCACCTGCCTTCGCTCATCCAGCCAAACGGACTATCGGCCTCAGAAATAGCGGCGATAAAAGGTTTCGTTTCCCTAGCCCGGGCTTCCCGCGGCCGGATTGGCGATGACCGCGGCCCGGAAGCGGGCGACGAAATCGTCGAGCGCCGGGCGTTCGGCATCCGAGATCGCCCAATAGGAGAAGGCATCGTCGGTCCAGTGGACCAGGAGGAAGCCGCCTGCCGACAAGTCGTCCGCCACCGGCATCGATTTGGCCTCGTTCTGCCGGGGTGCGGCGACCAGCGTGATCAGGTGCTCGTGATGGCGATAAACCAGCGCCGGCATCGGTCTGTCGCCGATCACCTCGACGCGGCCGCCGAGCAGCGCGTAGCCGTCCTTGGCCAGGTCCGGCGCCGCCGGCGACACGCCGATACGGCCGTCGAGCCATGGCTTCACCGTATGGCGGTCGGACGACACGATGTCGACCGGCGTCGCCGCGAGCAGGCTGCGGCGATGGCCGTTGGCGACGGCCACGGCGAAACTTTCGGCCCCGTTATCCGCCGTCGCCAGCCACTGCGTCGCGCCGCTGGCGAGGAACGCCGTCAGTACGATTGAGGCCGCCATCTGGCGCCAGTCGAAGGAGTTGAACCAGCGCGACGCGCGCGGCCGCATCGCGACGACATTGCCTTGCTGCTGTTGCGGCAGCTGCCCCGCCTTCGCGGAAGAGACGTTTGGCGCCTCGGCTTCTTCCGGGCTTTTCACCTCGGCAATCGCCGCGATACGCGCCAGGAAATCGTCGCTGACGGTCGGGCGCGGCACGTTGGCGACAGC
>NZ_RZRY01001560.1:0-426 GCF_003998035.1 Mesorhizobium sp. M2A.F.Ca.ET.039.01.1.1
GGTCACGGTTTCCATCGACGGCAAGCAGTACCGCATGGCTTGCGACGAGGGCCAGGAAGAGCACCTGATCGACTTGGCCGAGCGCTTCGACCGCTATGTCGCGCATCTCAAGGACTCGTTCGGCGAGATCGGCGACCAGCGGCTGACGGTGATGGCCGGCATCATGGTCATGGACGAGCTTTCGGAGCTGCAGAAGCGCGTCAAGGGCATGGAAAGCGAAGTGCTGACGCTGCGCAAGACGCGCGACGACGCGCTGGCCAAGGCCGGCAAGAGCGACGGCGTGCTGACCGACGCGCTGGGCGCGCTGGCCCAGCGCATGGAAGACCTGGCGACGACGCTGGCGGTCAAGAAGGCCTGAGCCCCGAGGCGGCAGAAATTCCTGCCGGATTTGCCGAGAAAAGATGAAAATTTTTCATCGCCGACGCC
>NZ_RZRY01001561.1:0-425 GCF_003998035.1 Mesorhizobium sp. M2A.F.Ca.ET.039.01.1.1
GGGATTCCCGCGCTCATCGCCGATCCTCCGTTCCGCAAATCGCGCGAGGAGGATAGCGGCGCCGCCCTGCCCGCCTCAACCTGCCTCGATGGCCAGTGCCGGGCTCTCTCCTTGTCTATGCAATTCCGGACGGAGAACCGTGAACACTTTCCTGGAATTGCTCTAAAGTTTCGCTGGCGCCTCGGCCTCGGCATTGGCGGCCGGCAGCACTCGGCAATTGTCCCGTTTCGGCGATGAGTTGCAGATGGTTGCCCCAGTCAGCGCATCCACCGATTGCGATCCGGTCGTGAGCCCGAATTCGCGAAGTTCGCCCTGGCTGAGTTCCCTGTGCTTGGCAAACCGCGCCGACTGCATGGCGGCAAAAAAGCCCGCGCCGATCGCCATCTCGTCGAGATACGCCCTGACCTTCTCTTCCATGCCCATGG
>NZ_RZRY01001562.1:0-424 GCF_003998035.1 Mesorhizobium sp. M2A.F.Ca.ET.039.01.1.1
CTGGTCACGATGTACAAGCCGACCTACCGCGTGAAGAACGGCGAACGCGTTTGATTGCAGCTTTGGGGCCGCTGGCGACGCCAGCGACCCCAAGATTTTTAAAGCAGCGTGCCGCGCAGGATCACCAGCGCCACCGAGAAGTAGATCACCAGCCCGGTGACGTCGACCAGCGTGGCGACGAACGGCGCAGAGGCGCTTGCCGGGTCGAAGCCGATCCGCTTCAGCGCGAAAGGCAGCATCGATCCCGAAGTGAGCCGAAGGTGACGATGCCGATCAGCGCCGCGCCCACCGTCGCCGCGATCAGCATCCAGTGCGGGCCGTAGTCGTAGAACCCGGAATACTGCCAGAGCGCGATGCGGCAGATGCCGACGACGCCGAGGATCGAGCCGAGCACCACCCCGGTCGGCAGCTCGCGCAGCGCCAC
>NZ_RZRY01001563.1:0-423 GCF_003998035.1 Mesorhizobium sp. M2A.F.Ca.ET.039.01.1.1
CTTCTCAGTTCATATCGCGTGGAAACTCCCTGACCTCTTCGCGATCAACGATTGTCTCGTCGCCAGAACGGGCGACGAGATGAGTCTCCATGCGCCAGACATCACGTAGCGCGCGCACTGTCGCCGAAACCCTGACTCTGGCGTCCCAATCGCCTCGGACGTAGGACTTCTCCCAGGTCACGGTTCCCCGTGCTGAATTCGGATCGTCCGGATGGACGACAAAGACGCTTGTCTGCCTGGCCGACAGAGTAAGGCCAGTATTTGGGTGACGTACGGTTCCTCCGTCGCTGACCACGGTGTAAGTGGATTCGCCGGTGATCTGGTTGGTCGTCACCTCGCGCCGGAAAGGCTTGCGCGCCTTGATCACTTCCTGAACAAGGGGCATTGCGCTTTCAGGTTCTTCAAACGACGCAAGCCTTGCAT
>NZ_RZRY01001564.1:0-423 GCF_003998035.1 Mesorhizobium sp. M2A.F.Ca.ET.039.01.1.1
CCCTCTGCTTCTCGTTGACCACGCCCGAATAGTCGACGCTCAGCGCCACCGCGCCCATCAGCGGCACCATGGCGACCGCGGTCAAGAGAGCATAGTTGCCGCGCCGGTCGCGGCAGAAGTCACGCCAGAATCCACGCATGTGTTGTAAGCGGCCCCGCCTGCGGATCTTTTGCCCAGGCCACCGTTTCACAAAACGCTGAAGGACGGGTGTGGGAAACCGCTCGATTGCAGCCTCGGTGTTTCACCGAACGCTAACCAATCGCGCCGGGGCAAGGCCGCATCGTTCAAGGAAACGGCCCGCGAAGGCAGCGCGTTTCGCCGCGTCGATTGCCCCTTGATCAGCCGACAATGCGCAGGTTCGACAGTTCGTCGGCGATTTCCTTGAAGCTTTTCGACAGCGTGGCGCCGGTCGCGTTCCAGTAC
>NZ_RZRY01001565.1:0-421 GCF_003998035.1 Mesorhizobium sp. M2A.F.Ca.ET.039.01.1.1
GAAATATAGGGTCGTATTGACCATAGAAAAATGGAGTGATGGCGATGTTGGCGTCAAATCAATGTCTTTTTGAGTTGGCAGGATACGGAAAAATGTGATACATTTTCCAGGCGATCGAGGGACGAGCCCTCGATCCGCGGCCTGCGGCCGCAAAGGCAGGAAAGATCGCCGATGAAAGCGCCGAACGCATTGCGTTCACGACGGGCCGCCAGGCGGGAGAAGGTCGCCCACATCCGCTTTGCGGAGGATGAGATATCATCTGTAGAAACCGCGGCGGAGCAAGCCGGTCTTTCCGTTTCGGCTTTTATCCGGTCGCTCTCGCTCGAGGGCGCTGGCGTCAGGCCGTTCATGAACGGAGAAGATCGGGCGGTCCTCGAGATGCTCATCCAGGACATGCGCGCCGTTGGCGGCAACCTCAATC
>NZ_RZRY01001566.1:0-420 GCF_003998035.1 Mesorhizobium sp. M2A.F.Ca.ET.039.01.1.1
GCATAAGCGCGATGCGATCTCGGGTCGCCGGAACGCGCGTCCGCATGATCGTTTGCATGCCTTGGACATTGAAGGATAAAGCCGGTGAAAGACGACGAGCCTGAAGCGCACGGACGGTCTCCGGCCAAACGGTCTCGATCGGATTCCAGAGGTCTTCGAATCTGTGGTTTTCTTGACCGCCACCGGGGAGTTTCTGAGAGTAATAGTAGTTCTCGTACCCAGTTGCCCTCGGCTGCTTCGGCAGCGGTGCCTCTGGCGCCTCGGCCCGATAGACTTGGACACGGCCGCGGTCATCGGCGAAGCCTTCCATATAGGTGACCGAGATGAAGTGGTGTTTTCGGTTCTTCCGTCCCGCCCCGCTGCGGACCGGATTGAAGATGCTAAATGGCCTCACATCGCCATCGATGGGGACGTCTCCCC
>NZ_RZRY01001567.1:0-419 GCF_003998035.1 Mesorhizobium sp. M2A.F.Ca.ET.039.01.1.1
CGTTGAAAGGGCTGGCCGGATGCCCTTGTGTCCCAACCCCGCATCCGGCCATTGCCTTGAGAGCCAAGCCCGCTGCTGTCCCCTCGGCAGCGGGTTTACCATTAGCGCAACAGCATGTAGGCGCCCATGCCGGCCATTAGCAGGCAGGCAGCCCTGCCGATCGTGTCGCGCTGCCGGTAGCGCCAGATCGCGCCGGCAAGCATTGAGGCCGTGATGGCGGCGATATAGAGCTTGACTACATTCTTCGAGTGTCGGATCTTCCCGGCTTGGGGCGGAACTGGTAGGCGAGGCCATCTCAGCCGGCATCAGCCTAATCGTAACTCCATTGATCGTTACGTCTGCGATGTAGCCGGCCGCCGTGGCACCCTTGCAAACGGCTGTGATCTGGCGCTGGCTGATGGCGAGGGCTTTTTCATGAT
>NZ_RZRY01001568.1:0-418 GCF_003998035.1 Mesorhizobium sp. M2A.F.Ca.ET.039.01.1.1
CATGTCTCCAACAAGCGCGCCACCATCCTCGACGACGAGGGCGCCTGGTTCGGCTTCGAGCAGGAGTATTTCTTCTATAAGGACGGCCGTCCGCTCGGCTTCCCCGAGAGCGGCTATCCGGCGCCGCAGGGCCCGTACTACACCGGCGTCGGCTACAAGAATGTCGGTGATGTCGCCCGCACGATCGTCGAGGAGCATCTCGACCTCTGCCTCGCCGCCGGCATCAACCATGAAGGCATCAACGCCGAAGTGGCGAAGGGCCAGTGGGAATTCCAGATCTTCGGCAAGGGCTCCAAGAAGGCCGCCGACCAGATGTGGATGGCTCGCTACCTGCTCCTGCGTCTGACCGAGAAATACGGCATCGACATCGAGTTCCACTGCAAGCCGCTGGGTGATACCGACTGGAACGGCTCGGGCA
>NZ_RZRY01001569.1:0-416 GCF_003998035.1 Mesorhizobium sp. M2A.F.Ca.ET.039.01.1.1
GGCGTGGGCGCTGCTCTTCGCGCTCTTCCCGCTGTTCAACCGCGACCGCCTGCGCATCGGCGACCTGCTCGCCGGAACCTGGGTGGTCGAAGCGCCGAAGCTGAAGCTGGTCGAAGACCTGTCGCGCAGGCAGGACCCGGTCGCCGCCCGTTTCCGTTTCAGCTCGGCCCAACTCGATGCCTACGGCATCGCCGAACTGCACAAGCTGGAAGAAGTGCTACGCCGCGACGACTATTTCGCGCTGAAGACAGTGGCCGAAATGATCGGGAAGAAGATCGGCGTGACGATCGAAGCGCCGGATTCCAGGGCGTTCCTCACGGCCTACTACGGCGAGCTCAGGGCGCATCTCGAGCGCAAACTGCTGCTCGGCAACCGCAAGGCGGACAAGCATGCGCGGTAGCGGCAGATACTGGAAC
>NZ_RZRY01000156.1:0-11116 GCF_003998035.1 Mesorhizobium sp. M2A.F.Ca.ET.039.01.1.1
GAGGGGGAGAGGGCCGCGAAGCGGTCAGAGGGGGTCCTAGCGCGTAAAGGGCCGACCTCATTCTTGCCGCGCAGAACGCCGGCGCTTCACGCGCGGCGACCCCCTCTGTCGCCTGCGGCGACATCTCCTCCTCAAAGGGGGGAGATTAACCTCCGCCTTGCCTCCCACGCCATCACCCGGCATAGATCGGCCATGACCGTCGACACCTACCGCCCGCGCCGCTCCGTGCTTTACATCCCCGCCTCGAACGACAAGGCGCTCGCCAAGATCGGCTCGCTGGCCTGCGATGCCGTCATCTTCGATCTCGAGGACGCCGTCCTGCCTGCTGACAAGGTTCCCGCGCGCGACAAGGTCGCCGGCATTCTCGCCCGGCCCGAAAAACGCTGCGAGATGGTGGTGCGCATCAACGCCTTGGCCAGCGAATGGGGCGCCGACGATCTTCTGGCTGTCGCCAAGGCCGAGCCCGACGGCATTCTCCTGCCCAAGATCGGCACGCCGCGCGACATCCTCGAGGCCGGCGACCTGCTCGACGACAATTCCGTGCCGGACGGCGTGAAACTATGGGCGATGGTCGAGACGCCGAAAGCGCTGCTCAACATCGGCGCCATCGCCGAGCTCGGGCGCGATCCGGCTTCGAGGTTGGCTTGTTTCGTGGCCGGAACGAACGACCTGGTAAAGGCGACCGGCATCCTGGCGACGCCCGACCGGCGCTATCTGATGCCCTGGCTGATGCAGCTGGTGCTGGCGGCGCGGGCCGGCGGCCTCGACGTCATCGATGGCGTCGCCAATGATTTCCGCGACCTCGACGCTTTTGCCCGCGAATGCGCCGAGGGAGCCGCCATGGGCTTTGACGGCAAGTCGCTGATCCACCCGGCCCAGATCGAGCCGGCGAACCGCGCCTTCTCGCCGGCGCCCGAAGTACTTGCCGAGGCCCGTGCGATCCGGGATGCGTTCGCGCGGCCTGAAAATGCCGGCAAGGGGGTCATCGCGCTGGACGGCCGCATGGTCGAGCGGCTGCATCTGACGCAAGCCGAGAAACTTCTGGCGAAGGCCGCGGTCATCGGCGCATGATGCGCCGATACACATGATAGGTTCGAAAAATGAAACTCTACCGCTTCCTGTCCGGTCCGGACGACTCCACCTTCTGCCACAAGGTCACCGCCGCGCTGAACAAGGGCTGGCACCTGTTCGGCTCGCCGACCTATGCCTATGACAAGAAGACCAAGTCGATGCGCTGCGGCCAGGCCGTGGTGAAGGATGTCGAAGGCCAGGAATACACAGCCGACACCAAGCTCAGCGACTGGTAGGGAAGGCGTTTAGAGACTGTTTCGAAATTCGCTCTGGCGAGTCATATGGTGGTGATTTCGAGAACCGGAGCGGAGCGGACATTTGTCCGTGAGCACCGGAAGCGCAGAAAGCGCCGCCAGATGGCCGCCGGAGTAGAATTTCCAAACAGTTTCTCAGCCCGCCGCCGCCTGCTCGGCTGCCTCCTCGATCCGCTCCATGTCGTCATCCGACAGGCCGAAATGGTGGCCGATCTCGTGGATCAGCACATGGGTGACGATGTCGCCCAGCGTCTCCTCGTTCTCGGCCCAATAGTCGAGGATGGCGCGGCGGTAGAGCGTGACGCGGTTCGGTCCTTCGCCGGTCTGCGGGTTCCAGCGCTCGGCGATGCCGCGCCCCTCGAACAGGCCAAGCAGGTCGAAGGGCGTCTCCAGCGACAGGTCGTCCATGATCTCGTCGGTCGGGAATTCGGCGATCTGGATGACGATCTCGCCGGTGAGCTTGCGGAACTCGTCCGGCAGATGGGCATAGGCCTCCAGCGCCATAAGCTCCAGCTCGTCCATCGACGGCGAGAGCTGATCGTGCCAAGTGCGGGTCTTGTAGATGCGGGCCATGAAACGTCCTTTGATCCCGGCATATAGGCTTTCGCGCCGATAGAGGCAAATGAGCCGGCTGGCCATGGGCTTTCAGGGTAAAAGGCGAAGGAATAAATTCCTTCGGACTCTGCTTGACTCTTCCGGGCGCCTCTGGAATCTATAAGAACATAACAGGAACAATTGCTGCCGGAAGTGAACGTCATGGCGATGAGCGCCGTGGCGCGGGACACTGTTTTTGCCCTGCGCCGCCAGATCGCGAAGATCGAGGGAACGCTGCCCGAGCGCCTGCAGGCGCCCTCCGGGAGCGCGCCTGCCCATGCCGGCAGGTCGGACAGGACGATCGTCCGGCGCGGCCTCGCGGTGGCCTCGCCGGGTGCCTTCCTGCATACCGGCATCGAGCGCTTCGACACCGCCCTTGGCGGCGGCCTGCCCAGGGCGGCGCTCAGCGAGATCCATGGGCTGGAGACCCGCGATGCCGGCGCGGTCGCCGGCTTCGCGCTGTCGCTCGTAAGCCTGAGCCTCAAGGAGAAGCAGGGTCTGCCGATCCTCTGGGTCGGCACGTCGGAAATCTTCCACGAGGCCGGCCTGCCCTACGCCAGGGGCCTTCATGCCCTGTTCGGCATCGAGCCGGAACAGTTGCTGTTTTCCGAGGCGCCGAAACTGCTCGACGCGCTGTGGATCGCCGAGGAGGCCGCCCGCATGACGGCCTTCGCCGCGGTCATCCTCGAAATCCGCGGCAGCCCGCGGCTTCTCGACCTCACCGCCACGCGCCGGCTGCACGCCCGCGCCCAGAATGCCGGCCGTCCACTGCTTTTGCTGCGCCAGGCGGGCGAGGCCGATCCAACCGCCGCACCGGTGCGCCTCATCGTCTCGGCGGCGCCTTCGGCAAGCCGCGAGACGGTCGCCGGACCGCTCGCCGGCTCGATCGGCCGCCCTGCTTTCAAGGTCGATATCGGCAAGAGCCGCACGGCCCTGCCCGGACAATTCACACTGGAGTGGAACCCAAATGAGCACGCTTTTGCGGAAAAAACAGAGAATCCTGTCGCTGTGGTTCCCGCATCTCAGCGCGGAGCGGATCCTGCGCCAGCGTCTGGGGCGATCCTGGCGTTCCCGGCCGTCGGATCACCTGCCTCTGGTGATCAGCCATCGCGACAACAACACCCAGCGCATCGCAGCCCTCGACGAGCGGGCTGAGGCGCTGAAGCTGAAACGCGGCATGGGCATTGCCGATGCCCGCGCCATGCACCCTTCGATCGACGTGGTCGAGGCCGACCCGGAAGCCGACCGCCGCCTGCTCGAAGGCCTTGCCGACTGGTGCGACCGCTACACGCCGCTGGTGGCGATCGACGGCGAGGACGGGCTGTTCCTCGACGTCACCGGCTGCACGCATCTGTTCGGCGGCGAGCGCGCCATGCAGGACGAGATCCTCACCCGCTTCTTCCAGCAGGGTTTTGACGTCCGCGCCGGCCTGGCCTCGACGCCGGGCGCCGCCTGGGCGGCGGCGCGCTTCCACGGCAACCGCATCGTGGCCGGCGGCGAGGAAGAGGCGCTGCTTTCGCCCCTGCCCTTGTCGGCGCTGCGCATCGCGCCGGAGACCCGCGCCCTCCTGGAAAGTGTAGGCCTGCGCACCGCCGGCGCGGTGATGGCGGCACCGCGCGCGCCGCTCGCCCGCCGCTTCGGCGCCACTCTGCTTTTGCGCCTCGACCAGGCGCTCGGCCGCCTCGACGAAGCCGTGTCGCCGCGCCTTCCCGTCGCGCCGCTCTCGGTCGAGCGCCATCTTGCCGAGCCGGTCATGCTCACCGACGACATCGAGCGGCTCATAAGCCGGCTTGCCGTCGCCCTGAAGACCGACCTCGAACGGCGCGGCGAAGGCGCAAGGACGCTGGCGCTGCTTCTCTTTCGCGTCGATGGCGCCGTCAGCCGCATCGCCGTCGGCACCTCGCGCCCGATGCGCGAGCCGCGGCTGATCCAAAGACTGTTCCATGAGCGGCTCACCGCGTTGGAGCAGAATATCGACGCCGGCTTCGGCTTCGACCTCGTGCGGCTTTCCGTGCTGTCGGTCGCCGCCTTCGACTTGGTTCAGGGCAACCTCACCGGCGAGGCGGAGGATGATGACGCCGACATCGCGCTGTTCGCCGACCGCGTCCGCGCCCGCCTCGGCGAGGCTGCCGTGCTGAAGCCGGTTGTTGTCGAGAGCCATCTGCCGGAGCGCGCCGTCAAGAGCGTGCCTTTCGCCGAAGCGCCGCAAAGGCGCGCGCCGGCGGCCGGGCGGGCGGCGCCACCCCGAACAGCCCCGCCGATGACCATCTATCCGCCGGAGCGGCCGGTGCGCCTGTTCCGCTCGCCCGAGCCGGTCGAGGTGCCGGCGACCGAGATCCCGGAAGGACCGTCGATGAATTTCCGCTGGCGGCGCGCGCTCTACCGCGTCGCCCGCGCCGAGGGGCCGGAACGCATCGCCGCCGAATGGTGGCGGCAACTGCCCGGCGAGGAAGAGGCGCCGACCCGCGACTATTATCGCATAGAGGACAGCGAGGGACGCCGCTACTGGCTCTACCGCCAGGGTCTCTACGGCAACGCGCCCCAGGCCGCCTCGCCGCGCTGGTATATGCATGGGGTGTTCGCATGAACGCGCTGACCGCCATCCCCTATGCCGAGTTCGGCATAAGCTCGAATTTCTCCTTCCTGCGCGGCGCCTCCAAGCCCGAGGAGCTGGTGGTCACGGCGAAATTCTACGGTTTTTCGTCGATCGGGCTTGCCGACAGGAATACGGTCGCCGGCGTCGTGCGCGCCTGGCAGCAGGCCAAGGTGGAGAAGATGCCTTATCATCCCGGCTGCCGCCTAGTGTTCGGCGATGGCACGCCGGACATCCTCGCCTATCCCCGCGACCGCCAGGGCTGGGGGCATCTGTGCCGCATGCTGACCCAAGCCAATCTGCGCGACGAGACCGAGAAGGGCGCGACATTGCTCGAGCTCGACGACCTGCTCGAATGGGGCGATCGGATGTCGCTGGCGATCCTGCCCAATCTGTCCGGCGGCGCGGGAGGCAATCTGGAATTTATTAGCCGGCTTAAAGATCGCTTCGGCGCGGCGCTCCGATTGGCCGTGGCGCCGGATTATGGCGGCAATGACCGCTTCCGCATCGAGCAGGCAGCGGCGATGGCCGAGCATGCGCGTATCCCGCTGATGGCGACCAACGACGTGCTCTATCATACCGCCGAGCGCCGCCCGCTGCAGGATGTGCTGACCGCGATCCGCCTCAACACGCCGGTCTGCGAGGTCGGGCTGGAGCTGACCGCCAATGCCGAGCGCCATCTGAAGCCGCCGCTGGAGATGGCGCGCCTTTTCCGCCGTCACCCTGAAGCGCTGGCCGAGACGCTGCGCTTCGCCGACGAATTGACCTTCTCGCTCAGCGACCTCGAATACAACTACCCGGACGAGCCGACCGAATCCGGCCTCGGGCCGCAGGCCGAGCTCGAGCGCCTGGCCCGCGAAGGGGCGGTCAGGCGCTATCCGGCCGGCGTTCCCGAATATGTGCTGGAACGCATCGACAGCGAGCTCGCGCTGATCGAGCGGCTGAACTATGCGCGCTACTTCCTGACCGTCCACGACATCGTCAAATTCGCCCGCAGCAAGGACATCCTCTGCCAGGGCCGCGGCTCGGCCGCCAATTCGATCATCTGCTTCTGCATCGGCATCACCGAAGTCGGCCCCGAGCGCATCGACACACTCTTCGAGCGCTTCATCTCGGAGGAGCGCAACGAGCCGCCTGACATCGACGTCGACTTCGAGCATGAGCGGCGCGACGAGGTCATCGCCTATATTTACGACAAATACAGCGCCAAGCGCACGGCGCTTGCGGCCGCCGTCATCAGCTATCGCGGCCGCTCCGCTCTGCGCGAGGTGGCCAAGGCCATGGGCCTGTCGGAGGATGTCCGCAGCGCGCTGTCCAGCACCATCTGGGGCTGGTCGACCTCCGAGCTCGGCGAAAGGGAAGCCAATGCCGGCGGCCTCGACCGCACCGATCCGCTGTCGCGCCAGGTGCTGGAGCGCGCCAACGAGATCATGGGCTTTCCCCGCCATCTTTCCCAGCATGTCGGCGGCTTCGTCATCACCCGCGACCGGCTCGACGAGGTCGTCCCCATCGTCAAGACGGCGATGGAGGAGCGCAAGATGGTCGAGTGGGACAAGGACGATCTCGACGCGGTGAAGATCCTCAAGGTCGACGTGCTGGCGCTCGGCATGCTGACCTGCCTGAAGCGCGCCTTCACCTTGCTCACCGACCATTATCCGGGGGCGCGGGATCCGTTTGGACGGCCTTACGTGCTCGCCACTCTTCCCGAGGAGCATGAGGACGTCTACGCCATGATCCAGAGGGCCGACACGCTCGGCGTCTTCCAGATTGAGTCGCGCGCGCAGATGTCGATGCTGCCGCGTCTCAAGCCGGAAAATTTCTACGATCTCGTCATCGAGGTGGCGATCGTGCGCCCCGGCCCGATCCAGGGCGACATGGTCCACCCCTATCTGCGTCGGCGGCAGGGCAAGGAGGCGGTCCATTACCCCAGCCTGGAGCTCAAGAAGATCCTCGGCAAGACGCTGGGCGTGCCGCTTTTCCAGGAACAGGCGATGAAGATCGCCATCGTCGCCGGCGGCTTCAGGCCGGGCGAGGCCGACGAGCTGCGCCGCGCCATGGCGACCTTCAAGCGCACCGGCACGATCGGCAATTACCGCCAGCGCATGATCGACGGCATGGTCGGCAATGGCTACGACAAGGAGTTCGCCGAGCGCTGCTTCAAGCAGATCGAGGGCTTTGGCGAGTACGGCTTTCCCGAAAGCCACGCCGCCTCCTTCGCGCTCCTGGTCTACGCTTCCTGCTGGTTCAAGACCTTCTACCCGGATGTCTTCTGCGCCGCGATCCTGAACGCGCAGCCGATGGGTTTCTACCAGCCCGCCCAGCTCGTCCGCGACGCGCGCGACCATGGCGTCGAGGTGCGCGAGGTCGACATCAATCATTCCGTCTGGGACTGCACCCTGGAGGCCACCGCCTTCGATCCGTCCCGCATCCTCGAGCGCCACGCCTCGATGCGCGACGTCATCGAGACAGCGCATGCCGTTCGCCTCGGCTTTCGCCAGATCAAGGGCCTGTCGGAGGAGCGCATGGATATATTAGTCGCGCAGCGCGGTAGCGGCTATCGATCGGTCAGGGATGTCTGGCTGCGCTCCGGCCTCGATGTCGGCGAGATCGAAAGACTGGCTGAGGCCGACGCGTTCCGCTCGATCGGCCTGGACCGCCGCGCCGCGCTCTGGGAAGTCCGGGCGCTAGACGGCAGGAGCGCCGCCGAGAAGCTGCCGCTGTTCGACCAGCCGTCGCTTCGCCTGCGCGAGCTGGAGCCGGAAACGAAACTGCCGAAAATGCCGCTCGGCGAGCATGTCGTGCATGACTACCGCTCGCTCGGCCTGTCGCTGAAGGAGCACCCCGTCGCCTTCTTGCGTGAAAGGCTTACCCACGCCGGCATCACCCCCAACGCCCAGCTGCCGTCGGTGCGCGACGGCCGCCGCGTCTCCGTCGCCGGCCTCGTGCTGGTCCGCCAGCGGCCGGGCAAGGGCAACGCCATCTTCCTTACGCTGGAGGACGAAAAATCGATCGCCAACGTCATCATCTGGCCGCGCGTCTTCGACCGCTTCCGCCCGGTGGTGATGGGCGCCCGCTTCATCCGCGTCACCGGCAAGCTGCAGCATGAATCAAACGTCATTCACATCGTCGCCGACAGGATCGAGGATTTGACCTCCTGGCTGAGCGTGCTGCTGGAGTCCGCCAATCGCCCGGTCATCGAGTCCGCCGAACGGCCGGTTGGATCAAAGGCCGACGCAAGCGGTGGCCTGCCGGTCCATCAGAATCTTGAAGCCCTGTCGGGTGCCGCACAACAGGTCATGCCGAAAGGGCGCAATTTTCAGTGAGGCGATTTCCAGCACAACAGGGAACGCGGCGGGAGTGAAAAACGCCTTCGTCATCCTGGGCGAAGCAAGGAGCGAAGCGACGCAGCGCAGACCAGAGGATCCATGCCGTTACCCGCGAGCGCCGCTACGGTGCAGAATTCTGCTCCGTTGCACTTCGTAGCTAGCGTCACGGCATGGATCCCAGGGTCTCCGCGACGCCGCTTCGCGGCTGCTCCGCCCTGGGATGACGACAGGAGGGGTCGTCCTGCCAGCCTCGAAAGTTCGCGGCATTCTTTCGGAAGTGGCGGCGGGGGTGAAATCTACGAAGGCCCGCCGAGCCGCGGCGTTGGCGGCGCCAGCATGTCCTCGGCCGAGATCGTGCGCGCCTCCGAAGGCAGCATGATCGGTATGCCGTCGCGCACCGGATAGGCGAGCTTCGCCACGCGCGAGACCAGCTCGCTGCGCTCCGGATCCCAGGTCAGCGGCCCCTTGGTCAGCGGGCAGGCCAGCAGTTCCAGCAGCTTCGGGTCGACCTCGGCTTTTCGTCCGTCACGTCCGTCCGCTGGCATCGCACTTTTCCATTGTCCAATTCCCCCGGCCCTAAGTGTGTTGAGATTCAGGTCAGGCCGAGTCGAGAACGGTGGATTCCGAGAACCGGAGCGGAGCGTACTTGAAGTACGTGAGCACCGGAAGCGCAGGAAGCCGCCGTTCGCAGGCCGGGCTCACCTGAATATCAATACACTTATTGTAGACTGGACCCAAACTCGTCATCCTCGCGCGCCAGCGTCATCTCGGTGATGGCGATCAGCGTTTCGGCGCGCGTCTTGAGGTCCGGCGCTTCCAGGAGCGCCTGTTTCTCGGCCGGCCCGTAGGGCGCCATCATCGACAGCGCGTTGACCAGCATGCCGTTTTCGGCGCGGCTGACGCTTTCCCAATCGGCCTCGAGGTCGTTGGCCTGCAGATAGGCGCGAAACGCCTTGAGCAGCGCCGGCCGGTCGATCTCGGCGGCGGCCGGGTCCTCCTCGAGATCAGCCAGGAACGGCATGATCTTGCACTGCCGGAACGGCGCCTTCGCCGCGAGCTCCTGCACGATGCGGAACCGGCACACGCCCTGCAGCGAGATCAGGTAGCGGCCGTCGCCCGTCTCGGCCAGCGAGATGATGCGCCCGGCGCAACCGACGCTGCACAGCTCCGGCTCGCCGTCGTCGCGCAATGCGCCGTCGAGGCTCGGCTGTATCATGCCGATCAGCCGCGAGCCGGCCATCGCCTGGTCGATCATCTGCAGATAGCGTGGCTCGAAGATGTTGAGCGGCATGCGGCCGCCGGGCAGCAGCAGCGCGCCGGCGAGCGGAAACACCGGGATTGCCGGCGGCAGATCCTTGGCCAGCCGGTAGAGTGCGTTACCAACGCGCACCGCAACCCTCCCGAAGCAACGCCGGCAAGCGCATCACCCTGCAATCTCCTCTCGCACCCTCTTGATCGGCACAGCCCTTATCTGGCGCTGGCACTCCTCCGCTCAAGCCTGCCGGCCGCGACAGCCGGCAAAAAACTTCAAAGCATGTCTCCCGAAAGTGGGAACGGGATAAACACATGCGTAAAATCAAAACCTAAAGCGCATGGAGCGAATCTGGAAGATCGCGACGCGCTTTGAGCGCTATTCCGGGACAAGTGCGCAGCGGCCTTCGTCCGGAATTGCGTCAGAACAAATACCTAGGGCGTTTCGCGTTTCTGTGAAACGCCAAAATGCTCTACGAGAACAGCAGCGACGACAGCTTGCGGCGCGCCGCCAGCGTTGCCTCGTCGGTCATTCCCCAGGCCTCGAACAACTTCAGCAGCTGCGCCCTGGCACCGTCGTCGTTCCAGCTGCGGTCGGCCTTGACGATCGCCAGCAGATTGTCGGCGGCCGCATTGCGATCGCCGCGCGCGTTCTGGATCATCGCCAGGTCGAAGCGCGCCTGATGGTCTGCCGGGTTGGCGGCGAGCCGGCGCTCGAATTCGGCCGGATTGCCGAGCGCGGCCGCTTCCGCCGCCAGCGTCATCTTGGCGTGCAGCGCCGCCAGCGCCGGCGCGTCCTTCTTGTCCTCGGGCGCCCGGGCAAGCACCGCCTCGGCGCCTTCCGTGTCGCCGGCATCGAACAGGATCTCGCCCAAGCCGGCGATCGCCTCCAGCGTCTCCGGCGCCTGCTCGAGGATCGCGTCATAGATGTCGGCCGCGGTCTGCACGTCGCCGGCCGTGCGCGCCTCGGCGGCAGCGGCCAGCGCGTCGGCGATCTGCGGCGCGCCGCCGCCCTTGCCGCCGACCTTCTGGATGAATTGGTTGATCTGGCTTTCGGGAATGGCGCCCATGAAGCCGTCGACCGGCTGGCCGTCCTTGAAGGCGATGACCGCGGGGATCGACTGGATGCCGAGCTGGCCGGCGATCGAGGGGTGGTCGTCGATGTTCATCTTGACCAGCTTGACCTTGCCGCCGGCTGCCTGCACCGCCTTTTCCAGCTGCGGCGTCAGCTGCTTGCACGGCCCGCACCATGGCGCCCAGAAGTCGACCAGCACCGGCTGGCGCCGCGATTCCTGGATGACGTCGGCGGCGAAAGTCGCGGTGGTGGTGTCCTTGATCAGGTCGGCCGCCGCCGGCGCCTCGCCCAGCGAGACCTTGGGGCGGTCGCCGCCGCCATATTGCACCGTCTGGGCGTACTGGCCGCCATTGCCGCCGAACGCGCCGCTATACGGATTGTTGTCGCTCATCATGTCGCCCTTTCGGTCGCGCTTTCAGGCGCGTCATTGTCGGATTTTGGAACCGCCTTCCATGTGGCGATCAAGCCCTGACTTTCAAGATTGTGAGACTTTCAGGATAACAGGATCGTGGCCGGTTGCCTCGACGAATCTGATCAGATCGGCGGCGGCGATCGAGGTCGTCGCCTCATTGGTCAGCGGGTGGCCGTTGATGACGTCGTGGCTCATCAATTCCTGGTCGAGCACCACCTTGACCTTCCCTTCCCTGTCGTTGATCAGGCCGAAGACGGTGACCGCGCCGGGGATGACGCCGAGCAGCTCCATCAGCATCTCGGGCTTGCTGAACGACACCCGGCTGGCGGCGCCGATCAGGTGATGGATCTGCTTCAGGTCGACGACGGCTTCCTCGCCGACGGTGACGAGGAAATAATTGTCCTTCTTGTCCTTGAGGAACAGGTTCTTGGTGTGGCCGCCGGGAATCTCGCCGCGCAGGCCTTGCGAATCGGCGACGGTGAACAGCGGCGGGTGCCTGACCGTCGAGACGGGAAAGCCGAGATCGGCAAGAAAATCGTT
>NZ_RZRY01001570.1:0-416 GCF_003998035.1 Mesorhizobium sp. M2A.F.Ca.ET.039.01.1.1
GTGGATTGACCAAGCCGGCTTGCCTGATCGGGACGCAGGGGTCATCGCCTCTGGCGACGCAACCGTACAGGACTGCCCATGACCCGACCGATCATCGTGTTCGACCTCGACGGGACGCTGGTCGACACGGCGCCGGACCTGCTCGACAGCTTGAACCACAGCCTGGCGGCCAATGCGCTGGCGGCTGTCGACGAGGCCGGCTTCAAGCGCTTCGTCGGCCATGGCGGGCGGGTGATGATCGAGCGGGCGCATGCCGCGCAGCAGCGGGCGCTGGCGGTGGAGGAGCATGACCGGCTGCTGCAGCTGTTCCTCGACCACTACACGCTCAACATTCCCGGCAAGTCGCGCCCCTACCCCGGCGTTGTCGAGGCGCTCGACCGCTTCAAGGCCGCCGGTTATTTGCTGGCGATCTGCAC
>NZ_RZRY01001571.1:0-415 GCF_003998035.1 Mesorhizobium sp. M2A.F.Ca.ET.039.01.1.1
ATCCCGAAGAGCACTGCCGTTATCGCCTATAAGGTGGAGCACGATTTTCCCGGCGTCGGGAAGCGGACCATGCTGATTACGGCGCGCACCATCAATCGGGACGACGACGGCACCACCATGTTGCTGTCGCTCGTCGATGCACGGACACGACCCACAGAGAGGCCGAATTTGAAGTTCTCTTCGGCGAACTTCGGCATCGGATGAAGAACCTGCTCGGACTGGTTCGGGCACTGGCTAACCAGACCAAGGCTGAAGGCGTCTCTGGGGAGGCATATCGAGACGCGTTTCTTGGCCGGCTGGCGGCCGTCGTGGACGCGAATGACCAAGGGTTTGTCGGCGGCGGGGATGGCGACCTCGCCGCGCTGGTAGCACATGCCCTGGAACCGTTCGTAGCAAGCCCCAACGCCGTAAAGAT
>NZ_RZRY01001572.1:0-414 GCF_003998035.1 Mesorhizobium sp. M2A.F.Ca.ET.039.01.1.1
ATGCCGATGTGTTTCCCTCCTTCCGCATCGAGCGCCCGACGCAGCGCGGCGGTGGCCTCGCAATCAAGGGCAAGAAGCTGGTCCGTCGAGCCCTCAAGAACATGCGCTGGTGCCTGTACGGCATGAAAGCCCTGCCGCACCGCAAAGCGGGCTATCTGGCCGATGACGTCCCGGTTCGCGTTTGGTCGCAGATCGTCGGGTGTCAGAACGCTCTCGGGGTTTGCCCAGGGCGCCGACCTCGCCGCTCCACCAAATCGGCCAATTGACGAAAGCTCGGCGACATTGGTGTCGAGGATCAGTTCTCCGCCGACCTCGGTGAGGGCCGTCAGAAGATCATGTTGCCTCAGCGCCGCTGACGCTTCCACCACGACCCGATCAACCATCATCTTTCCCGACCCAAGAAGGGTCTCGAGC
>NZ_RZRY01001573.1:0-413 GCF_003998035.1 Mesorhizobium sp. M2A.F.Ca.ET.039.01.1.1
CAAACGCCGCGTCGAATGCGGCAGCGGCGCTGCGCCAGCTCAATCCGAAGGCGACCGTAGCCGCGGCCCAGCCCGGGCAGCTGCGCGAGCCGGCCCTGGTGTGCTGGATCACCGATCCGAGCGGCACCCCGCTCAACGTCAGGAACAGCCCCTTCGGAGAGCTGACCGGGGCTGTCCTGCAGAATTCCCGCCCCCTCCGCATCACCCAGTTCTCCTGGGACTCGAAGGGACATCCCTGGGCAGCCGTTCCTGGCGGCTGGTCGAGCGCCAAGTATATGACCTGCCAGGCGCCCGACCCGTATGAATGAGCCATGGGAAGGAGGAGGGTCTCATGAAATGGAAATCGTTCGAAGGGTTCGTCGCCTTCCTTATCCTTGCGGTCGCTCTCGTCCCGCTCTTTCGTATCCTTCCTG
>NZ_RZRY01001574.1:0-413 GCF_003998035.1 Mesorhizobium sp. M2A.F.Ca.ET.039.01.1.1
ATATAGTCATTGAAGGCCGCCGTAACGAACGCCAAGGGCACGAAACAGGCGCCGATCTCGCGCGACAAGGTGGCTTCGGGGGCAATCGAATGGTTGAGCACGTCGGCCCCCATGCTTCGAAACGCCAAGGCTTCGGCCGGGCTCGTAAGACGCGGCCCGTAACAGTGGGCAGCCACCAGCTGCTGTTCGATGCCATGAACGCGGCATTGCGGCGGCCAGTGACGGCGCGCGGTTTCGACCAGAACGGCCGCGCATCTTGGGCATACGATCTGCTCGCCGGAACAGTCGAAGCTCTGGCGGCCGGGAAGCAGTGAGAACGGGGTCTGCGTCAGCTCGATGATATCGGCGTTCACCACCATGTCGCCGGGCTGGATCGCCTTGTTGACGGCACCGATGGTCGAGCAGGCCAGGAC
>NZ_RZRY01001575.1:0-412 GCF_003998035.1 Mesorhizobium sp. M2A.F.Ca.ET.039.01.1.1
CATCCGTACGAAGCCGCCGGCGTAGAAGTCCGTGCCGATATACCGCGATACTTCCTTGCGGGGGACCGCCGACGTCTCAATCCCGAGGAAACGGTTTAAAAACTCGGCGTGGCGGCTGAGTTCATCACATTCGCGATGGTTTACCGCGCCCTCGAAGAGACCCGAGAGGAAGAAGTCGCATTCCACCCCTTCGGTTTCGAGGAAGGCTGCCAGGTCCTGTCGCGCCGCCTTTCCTTCCGCCAGGATGCCATCGGCCCGAGATTGACCGAACCTGCGGGTCAATTGCTTGCGGCTCGGCCTTATGCTGCCGCTCGCCATGCCGCCGTTTCGGCCTGACGCGGCCTGCCCGATAGCTTGCCGGTCGAAAAGCTGGACGCTGCGTCCGGCTCTCGCCAGTTCGATGGCCGCCGAC
>NZ_RZRY01001576.1:0-411 GCF_003998035.1 Mesorhizobium sp. M2A.F.Ca.ET.039.01.1.1
AATGACAGCAGGACGACGAGGAAATTCGGATGCATACCAATGCACGGAGGCTGAAATCGACAGACCTGAGGCCCTTTTTACACTTTCCATGTTTTCACTCAGAATGTAATGACACTGCCGACTTGTGTTAGTCGGATGTATTCGCGACGAACTACACTGTCAACCGAGTCACGAAGAATTCACATTTCTTTAATGTTCCAGTCGAGGCGTACCGGTGTCGCCGGATAACAGTTTCCGGGCAGCTCGTTGTCGGTTTCGAAGGCATAAGGAAGACGCATCCGTATTTGTGGCTGCGCCACAACCGGTGGTCGCGCCCGTCTCAATGACCGCATTTCGAGACGGGGGGATGCGGCGATGAGGTTGCGAACAGCCTGAGGCGCGGGCGGCTGGATTCAAATACCGGTTCTTCCC
>NZ_RZRY01001577.1:0-408 GCF_003998035.1 Mesorhizobium sp. M2A.F.Ca.ET.039.01.1.1
CGACAAGGACGTCCGCATCATCGGCATCGAAGCCGGCGGCCGCGGCCTCGATGGCGTCGAGCATTGCGCCTCGATGAATGCCGGCGCGCCCGGCGTGCTGCACGGCAACCGCACCTATCTGCTGCAGGATGCCGACGGCCAGATCCTCGACGGCCACTCGATCTCGGCCGGCCTCGACTATCCGGGCGTCGGCCCCGAGCATTCCTGGCTGCGCGACTCTGGCCGCGTCGAATATGTGCCGATCCTCGACGACGAGGCGCTGGAGGCCTTCCAGCTGACGACGCGCGTCGAAGGCATCATCCCGGCGCTTGAATCGGCCCATGCCATCGCGCATGCGGTCAAGATCGTGCCGGCCATGGACAAGGACCAGATCGTCATCGTCAACCTGTCCGGCCGCGGCGACAAGGA
>NZ_RZRY01001578.1:0-407 GCF_003998035.1 Mesorhizobium sp. M2A.F.Ca.ET.039.01.1.1
GAACAAGCGAAGGCACCGGGCTGGCGGATGCGAGATCCTGCCTTGAACAAACCATTTCAATCCAACCGGCCTATGCCGACGCGAAGGGCGTTCTGGCGCTCCTGCTCGTCCGATCGGAGAATTACGATCAGCCGACACCTGCATTGGACAAGGCGCTCCAGATGGTTCGAGAAGCGGCAGCAGCAGCTCCCGATTCCGCCAACGTGGCTTACGCCCGCATGACGCTGGAATTTCTTTATGGCAGGGCAGATCTCGCCATCGCGGCCGGGCGGCAGGCGTTGGAGATCAATCCTTACCAGGGAGGCATCACGGCTCGGCTGGCGGAGATTCTCTATTTCACCGGCGCTCGCGATGAGGCGCTTGCGCTGGCTCGACGCGCCAGCACAGCGGACGGCACGGTGTACAGG
>NZ_RZRY01001579.1:0-407 GCF_003998035.1 Mesorhizobium sp. M2A.F.Ca.ET.039.01.1.1
GTCGCGCACAATCCGACGCAGCTCAACTACCAGGGGCCGGACCACGGCACGCAGTACCGCTCGACGATCTTTGCCGGCAACGACCAGCAGAAGAAGGTGGCCGAGAGCTACATCGCCCAGCTCGACAAGGCCAAGGTGTTTTCCCAGCCGATCGTCACCACGCTGGAGACCGGCAAGACCTTCTATCCGGCCGAGGACTACCACCAGGATTTCCTGACGCTGAACCCGACCTATCCCTACATCGTCTACAACGACCTGCCGAAGGTGGCGAATTTGAAGACGCTGTTCCCGAAGCTCTACAGCGAAAAGCCGGTGCTGGTGCTGGCGTCGAGCAAGAGCTGAGCGGGGCCGTCCTGAGCCTTCTCCCCGTCACTATACGGGGAGAAGGTGCCGGCAGGCGGATGAGG
>NZ_RZRY01000157.1:0-11102 GCF_003998035.1 Mesorhizobium sp. M2A.F.Ca.ET.039.01.1.1
GGCCGTGCACGGCATCAGCGCCGCTGACCTGGTCGGCAAGCCGACCTTCGCCGAAATCGTCGATGAGTGGCTGGCCTTCACCGACGGCGCCAAGCTGATCGCCCACAACGCCACCTTCGACCTCGGCTTCCTCAACCTCGAATACAGCCGGCTCGACCATCCGGCCATCGATCCCGGCCGCATCATCGACACCCTCGCTTTGGCGCGCCGCAAGCATCCGATGGGCCCGAACTCGCTCGATGCGCTCTGCCGCCGCTACGGCATCGACAACACGCGCCGCACCAAGCACGGCGCGCTGCTCGACTCCGAATTGCTGGCCGAGGTCTATATCGAGCTCATCGGCGGCAAGCAGGCGGCGCTGGTGCTGGAAACCGTGTCTATGCAGATGAACGGCGCCGGCGAGGTGGCCGATATCGACATCTCCATCGGCGCGCGGCCCATTGCCCTGCCGCCGCGCTTGAACGAAGCGGACCGCGCCGCGCATGCCGGGCTGGTTTCGACGCTCGGCGAAAAGGCGCTGTGGCTGAAAGTGGCGGTGGGCTGAGCGGGCGCTTGTGGCGCTGATCCGCGCGATTGGCCGAATCCCTCCGTGACGTGGTCATACTCGGGCTTGACCCGAGTATCCATGCCGTGACCGCCGCCGTAGGGTGCAACGGTGCAGAATTCTATAACCGTGGCAACGCCTTAGCGTCACGGCATGGATTCTAGGGTCTGCGCGCGTCGCTTCGCTCCTTGCTCCGCCCTAGAATGACGACCGTCCGGAGGTTTTCGCCAATCTCCGGCATCTCCAACAAAAAAGCCCGGCACGAAGCCGGGCTCTTCAATCGCCAAAGCGAATCTTCTCAGCTCACCTGGACCTTGCTAGCGGCCTGGTCCTCGGCGATGCGCTGCTGGAACATCTGGGCGAAATCGATCGGGTCGAGCATCAGCGGCGGAAAGCCGCCATTGCGGGTGGCGTCGGAGATGATCTGGCGGGCGAAGGGGAACAGGAGCCGCGGGCATTCGATGAACAGGATCGGCAGCATGTGCTCCTGCGGGAAGCCCGAGATGGCGAAGACGCCGCCATAGACCAGCTCGACATTGAACAGCACTTCCTGGTCGAAGGAGGCCTTGGCGTTCAAGGTCAGGTTGACGTCGAACTGCTTGTCCGAAAGCGGATTGGCGTTGACGTTGACGTTGATGGCGATGCCTGGGGCCTTGTCGCGGCCGCGCAGCGAGTTCGGCGCGCCGGGGCTTTCGAAGGAAAGATCCTTCACATACTGGGCAAGCACATTGAGCGAGGGCTGGTTCTGGGTGCCGTTGCCGTTGGCGGCGCCGGTCGCCGCGTCATCGTTGCTGGCCATGAGCCTTTAAGTCCTTCTGCCTGGGCAGCATTGCTGACCGGATTGAAATCGCGGGTTCGCTACCATGGCCCGCCGGACAAAACAAGTTTTGCCGCTTTATCGGGCAAAGGCCCTGGGACTAATCGTTTTTCAGCCGCCGCCACGGCGAATTGTGGTCCGGACGGTTCGGATAATCGTCGCGCGAATAGTCGCTGTCGTCCAGATCGATGACGGTCTCGCGCCGGCGCGCCGAAAAGCCGCTCGAGAAGCTGGTCGCCATGACGATGCGGCTCTTGAGCAGGCGCCAGGCGAAGTCGCGCACCGGCGGCAGCAGCAGGAGAATGGCGAAGATATCGGTGATGAAGCCAGGGATGATCAAAAGGATCGCCGCCAGCACGATCATCGCGCCATGGACGAGCTGCCGGCTGGGATCATGCCCGGCATCCATCTCGGCCCGCACCCGCGTCATGACGCCGAAACCCTGGTGCCTGAGCAGCAGGCTGCCGGCGACGCTGGACAGGATGACCAGCCCGACCGTCGCCAAGGCGCCGATCTCGCGGCCGACGACCACGAAGCCGGCGATCTCCAGCAGCGGCAGCAGGAGCAGGAACAGCGGGATGAAGGAAATGCGCAAAGTCTCGACCGATCGCTTTCTTCTTTTGGGCGCTCGCGGACAATCGCCGCTGGCCTTGGCGCCTTTAGATAGGTATGGCTGCCTTTGATTTGAATGATTGCGCCTGCCGTTCTATATGCTTTGAGTGTTGAACGCTATGCGACCGCGGTCCCCGAGGGGGGTCACGCCGGTCGGGCAAGAACAGGGTTCGAGTTGGCGGAAAATATGGGTTTCTTCGACTTCGGCACGATTTTCTTTCTGATTGCGGCGGTTGTGATCTTTTTCCAGCTGCGCAACGTGCTCGGACGTCGCACCGGCAACGAGCGCCCGCCCTTCGATCCCTATTCGGCGAGCCGCACGCGCGAGGCCGATGCGGCGCAGAAGCCGGAAAATGTCGTGTCGCTGCCACGCAAGCGCGCACCGGGCGAATCCTCAGCCGAGACCTATGCCGCGATCGACGCCTTCGCCAAGCCGGACACCGATCTCAACAAAGGCCTGCGCACGATCAAGGACAACGATCCGTCCTTCGAACCCAAAACCTTCGTCGACGGCGCCAAGATGGCCTATGAGATGATCGTCATGGCCTATGCCGACGGCGACCGTAAGACGCTGAAGAATCTCCTGTCGCGCGAAGTCTATGACGGGTTCGTCGCCGCCATCGGCGAGCGCGAGGCGAAGTCAGAGAAGATCCAGTCCTCCTTCGTCGGCATCGACAAAGCCGACATCGTCGCCGCGGAGATGAAGGGCTCCGAAGCGCATATCACGCTGCGCGTCGTTTCCGAGCTGATCTCGGCGACCCGCGACAAGGCCGGCGCCGTCATCGACGGCGATCCGGAAACGGTGGCCGAGGTCAAGGATGTCTGGACCTTCGCCCGCGACACACGCTCGCGCGACCCGAACTGGAAGCTCGTCGCCACCGAAGAAGAAGATTGAGATCAAGCGGCGGGGCTCGGTCGTGCCGCTCTCTCCCATATTCAACGAAAAATCTTTTGATGACCTGCCCGGCTGGGGCGAGGACGACCATGCTGCGGCTTTCGCGGCCTTTCGCCGCTCGGCCCTTCATGCACCCGTAAAACCCTATCGCACCGGCTCGCTCGGGGTCGATTTCAATGCCTTTGCCGAGGCCTATGCTGAGGCCCGCGCCGTTTCGGCGCCGAATCGGTCCGAGGCGCGGTCCTTCTTCGAGCGGCATTTCGTGCCGATGCTGGTGAGCGCCGAAAACGGCTCGGGCCTCGTCACCGGCTTCTACGAGCCGGAGGTCGAGGCGTCGCCGGTCAGGACGGAGCGGTTCGTAGTGCCACTGCTGTCCCGCCCCGCCGATCTGATCGACATCGACGACGGCAACCGGCCGGCCGGCATGGATCCTTATCTGGCCTTCGCCCGTCGGACGGATAATGCTCCGGTCGAATATTTCGACCGCGGCGAAATCGAGCGCGGTGCGCTCTTAGGCCAAAATCTCGAGATTGCCTGGCTCGCCGAAAAGGTCGATGCCTTCTTCATCCATGTGCAGGGCGCAGCTAGGCTGAAGATGACCGACGGCAGGCTCGCCCGCGTCACCTATGCCGCGAAATCAGGACAGCGCTTCATTGGCCCGGGCAAGATTCTGAGCGAGCTCGGCGAGATCCCGCTGGAAAAGGTGACGATGCAGTCGATCCGCGCCTGGTTCGAGGCGCATCCTAGCCGCGTCGACGAGATCCTCTGGCAGAACCGCTCCTACATCTTCTTCCGCGAGGCTGCAGTCGACGATGCCGCGCTTGGGCCGATCGCCGCCGCCAAGGTGCCGCTGACGCCGGGGCGCTCGGTCGCGGTCGATCGCCTGCTGCACACATTCGGCACGCCCTTCTATATCGACGCGCCGACGCTCACCGCCTTCGATGAAAAACCGTTCCGGCGGCTGATGATCGCGCAGGACACCGGCTCGGCCATCACCGGGCCGGCGCGCGGCGACCTCTTCGCCGGCTCGGGCGACGCCGCTGGCGAGATCGCCGGCGTGGTCCGCAATGCGGCCGATTTCTATGCGTTGGTTCCGCGTGGGCTTCTGAATGGAGCGACCCGGTGAGCCGCCGCGACGACCATCTCAGCGACGACGACCGCATCCTGTGGAACCTGGTGGCGCGTTCGGCCCGGCCGTTGAAACGCAAGGCCGCGGTCGAGATTCCCGAAATTATCGAGCCCAAGCCGACGCCGGCCGCCGCTTCCGTCAACGGTGTCCCGCCCGTCGCGGCAAAACCGAAGACGCCGCATGTCTCGCATTCGCTCGATGACCAGACGCTGCACAAGCTGAAAAAAGGCCGGCTGCCGATCGAAGGCCGCGTCGACCTGCACGGCATGACGCAGGACGAGGCCTATTCGCTGCTGCTCGCCTTCCTGCATCGGGCGCATGCCGGCGGCATCCGCTATGTTCTGATCATCACCGGCAAGGGGTCGTCCTCGGGCGGCGACGGCATCCTGCGCCGCGCCGTGCCGGCCTGGCTGTCGACCCCGGCCTTCCGCCATCTCGTCTCCAGCCACGATCACGCCGCCCGCAACCATGGCGGCTCGGGCGCGCTCTATGTGCGGCTGCGGCGGACGCGCCCATGAGGAGCTCGCAATGAGCGGCTCGGCAATGAGGGGCCTGGTGATGAGCAGGTCGACATGACTCCGTTCGGCGAGAAGCTCAGGGCGCTGCGCGCCGAGCGCGGCGTCAGCCAGAAGGCGATGGCCGAGGCGATCGGCGTCAGCGCCGCCTATCTGTCGGCGCTCGAGCACGGCCGCCGCGGCGCGCCGACCTGGACGCTGATCCAGAAGATCATCGGCTATTTCAATATCATCTGGGACGATGCCGAGGACCTCGCCCGCCTTGCCGAAAGCTCGCACCCGAGGGTCAGGATCGACACGTCCGGCCTGTCGCCGGCGGCCACTGAACTGGCCAATCTTTTGGCCGAAAGCATCGAGAGGCTGGATGAGGAGCAGCTGCGGAAGATCACGGCATCGGTCCGGGCCGCGTTGCGCAGATAGTTTGCCCGTATGACAACGGGTGGGGTTAGCCGAAGCGCCCGAGGTTCGTCATCCACGGGCGGAGCGGGAGCGAAGCGGACGCGTAGACCCGAGGATCCATTCCGTGACCTCGCGCGAAGGGCGAAGGCGGCGCAAAACAGAGGCCGTTCTGCACCGCCGTGACGCTCATAGGTAACGGAATGGATCCTCGGGTCTGCGCTGCGTCGCTTCGCTCCTTGCTGCGCCCGTGGATGACGAACTCGCGGGAGGCTAGGTGTACTACGCCGCCGGCAACCCTCACGCCTAAGATCAGAACTTGCCGGCGCTGCCACCGTTGGTGCTGCCCCGACCGCCCTTGCCTTCATGACCCTGATGATCACGGCCGCCATTGCCGCCGCCCAGGCAGTTCGCGGAACCGACGCTGCAGCAGCGGCCGCTCCACAGGTCGTTGAGGTTGGTCGCGGCGCAGCTTTTGTAGGTCTGGTCCGCCAGGGCCGATCCGGTCAGGGCCGAAACCGCGACGGCGGCAAGAAGGGTGTTGCGCAGGAAAGAAGTCATTTGAGTTCTCCATGGTTGGATTTGCCATTCACGGCTGTGTGTCGCCGGCCAAATGGGTATGGTTCATGGAGTTGTGCGATTTTTTCGGAGGGCCACCGCCTTCGTCATCCACGGGCGGAGCGGGAGCGAAGCGGACGAAACCGAGGGTGGTGCGCCTAGCTCCGCCTACTGCACCGAGCCGACCAGCACCGCCTGGCCGTCGCGGATCGAGACCCAGCGTCCGGTGTTGTCGATCGCCTGGCGCTTGAGGAAGCGGTAGCCGGTCGCGTCCCAGGTTTTGACCTTGTCGGTCAGATTGTCGAGTACGTAGTCGCCCTTGTCGGTGCGCACCGTCAGCACCGAATGGCCTTCGCCATCAGGCTTGCGCACGACGGTGATCAGGAGGTCGGCGAGCGACATGCCCATGCGATAAAGCTGGCGGCGCTTTTCCAGCACATAGTCCTCGCAATCGCCATAGCCGTCATCCGGATAGGCCCAGACTTCATCCTTGCCGTAGTGATCGAGATCGCTCAACGGCTTGACGGCGGCGTTGACCTTGGCGCTGACGCTGACCAGCTTGCGCCACAGGACGTCCGTCATCCTGGCCGGCTCGAGATCGGCCGGATGGATGTTGCATTCGTTCGGACGCGCCTTGCAGAAATCATAGTGCCCGATCGGCTGCGAGGTCAGGCCGCCTGTGGTCATTGCGCCCGCCGCCCAGGCGGGTACCGCCCAGTGAGCCGAAATCGCCAGCCCTGCGACTGAACACAAACGCAGAATCCGCGTCATCGCTGAGGAAGTCATTGCCCCCGCCGCCCTGTTCTTTATTAACGAAACGTTAAAGGCGATTTACAGTCCGTGTCAATTAGAGACCGCGGCCAGTTTGACGGCATGGTTACCTGGACGATCCCGTAGCGGCACTTTCGCAACAGAGACACCGTCGCAACACCAGCGGCCGCCGTCTGGCGGCGGAACGGAAGTTCGCTCTGGCGCGGTCCGCGGCGTTCAGCCTTTCGCGGAACGGACCAGTTTGGGCCTCGTCGCCACACGCTGCTGGCGGCCATAGCTGGAAATGAAGTCGGCGATGCGCGGCACGATCTCGGAGCGGAAGCGCGAGCCGTTGAAGACGCCGTAATGGCCGACGGCCGGCTGCACGTAATGGACATGCTTGTCGGCGGGAATGTTGACGCACAGATCATGCGCGGCCTGGGTCTGGCCGAGCCCGGAAATGTCGTCGTTCTCGCCCTCGATGGTGAGCAGCGCGACGTTGCGGATCGCTGCGCAGTCGACCGTCTCGCCGCGATGCGTCATCTCGCCCTTCGGTAAAGCGTGGCGCACGAACACGGTGTCGACCGTCTGCAGGTAGAATTCCGCCGTCAGGTCCATCACCGCCAGATATTCGTCATAGAAGTCGCGGTGCTTTTCGGCGCTGTCCCCGTCATGCTTCACAAGGTGCATGAAGAAGTCCTTGTGGGCGATGATGTGGCGATCGAGATTCATGCTCATGAAACCGGAGAGCTGCAGGAAGCCCGGATAGACCACGCGCCCGAAGCCCGGCACCGGCCAGGGCGCCTGCATGATGACATTGTCGCGGAACCAGTCGATGCCCTTTTCCTTGGCCAGGAGATTGACCGCGGTGGGGTTGCGGCGCGTGTCGACCGGCCCGCCCATCAGCGTCATGGTGGAGGGCACGAAGGGATCGCCGCGCCTGTCCATCAGCGCCACCGCCGCCAGCACCGGCACCGAAGGCTGGCAGACGGCCATCACATGGGTGTCGGGGCCGAGCGCATGGAACATCTCGATGACGTAGTCGATATAGTCGTCGAGATCGAAGCTGCCTTGCGCCACCGGCACCATGCGGGCGTCGACCCAGTCGGTGATGTGGACGTCGGCGTGCGGAAGCATCGCCTCGACCGTGCCGCGCAGCAGCGTCGCGTAGTGGCCCGACATCGGTGCCACGATCAAAAGCTTCGGGTCAGGCTTGCGCCCCGCGGGCAGCGCGCGCTCGAAGCGCACCAGATTGCAGAACGGCTTCGACCAGACCGTCTTTTCGGTGACGTCGACGCTCTTCCAGTCGACCACGGTCTTGTCCAGGCCGAATTGCGGCTTGCCGTAGCGGCGGGTGGTGCGTTCGAACAGCTCGGCGGTCGCCGCGACCGAGCGGCCTAAGGGGGTGTGGGAGATCGGGTTGAGCGGGTTGGAGTAGAAGAGCCGCACCGCGTCGGCATACAAGCGCGCGGGCTGCAGCGCCGCATGGTTCATTTCGTAGAGCTGGTAGAACATCGAGAACCCCGTTGCCGTCCGTCGACCAAAGGACGACGAACAGCGCCGAGCCTTGAATGTCTCCCGGCGAGGTTAACAAGATATTGTTGCGATGCAATACGTCATTTTGTCTGACGAATGCTTCTTTGGTTCAACCTGTTGGAAATCAGGCTTGAGCGGCGAGTCGGCTCACTGTGCGGTGCCGAAATGTGAAGGATATGTGTCCGGCCTCTCTTACCGGAGACCGGCCATGATCGCCGGACCGCAGCGGTCGCCTTGGATCATGGTCCGATAATGGAGAGATCAGACGCGCGCCATGCAGACGGCGGTGTGGCCCGAACCGATGAAGCCCAGCTGTCCGGCGGCGCCGCGGGACAGATCCAGCACGCGGCCCTTCACGAACGGACCGCGATCGTTGATGCGCACGACGACGCTGCGGCCGTTGTTCTTGTTGGTGACCCTGAGCTTGGTGCCGAAAGGCAGCGTGCGGTGGGCGGCAGTCAGTGCCGAGGGGTTCATGCGTTCCCCTGAGGCGGTTCTGGAATGCAGCGCATACCAGGAAGCGCGGCCGCATTGCGCGGCGGCGGAGGAGGCGGACGAGGCGCCAGCCATCAGGCCAGCCGCGATCGTTACCGCGACAAGCGCGGTCTGGTTGGTTCTCTTCATCCTTTGGGGGTGGCTCCGTTGATCGAATAGCCCCGCCTAAGTGCCGAATGAGGCGGGAAATGCGGCAGCCTTCTGGCGGTTCCATGGCGAAGGCACACGTTTGGAGTCGCCGCGAAACAGTTTGTCATGAGATTCCTGGAGCCCGAGAGGCGTATTCTTGATGAATATCGGACCACTCTCCGGGACGTTCCGGACAAGATCGGTCCTCAAGATTGGAAGTACAGAGGAGCCGGACTATTCCGATTCCTACGAGTCTTTTGTTGCGTCCCTGTCACCGCTCGAAATGGACTTCCGGAGAGGATCCAGCCGATGCGATTGATCAGGTCTGTGCTGACGCTGATTGTGCTGGGCGTGGGCGCGCTATGGTCGCTGCAGGGGCTCGGCCTGGTCGGCGGCAGCTTCATGACCGGCCAGACGCGATGGCTCTATATCGGCCTCGTCACCATGCTGGCCGGCATCGTCGGACTGCGCTGGGCGAGCCAGTCGCGCGTTTGATCTTACGATGATTTCGTGATTTGGGACCACGGCCGGCGCCGCGCTCAAGCCCGGTTGAACAGGTGATCCAGGATGGTGCCCTCGATATGGGCAAGCTCCGCCGAACCGTGCCGGCGGGGCCGGGCCACAGGCACGTCGAGGTCGAGGGCGATCCTGCCGGCGCCGATCACCACGACGCGGTCGGCGAGCGCGACGGCTTCGCCGACGTCGTGCGTCACCAGCACGGCGGTGAACTTCTGGTCGAGCCAAATCCGTTCCAGAAGCTGCTGCATCTCGATGCGGGTCAGGGCGTCCAGCGCGCCGAGCGGCTCGTCCAGCGCCAGGATCTGCGGCTGGCCGACCAGGGCGCGGGCAAGCGCGACGCGCTGCTTTTGACCGCCCGACAGCACCGAGGGCCACTCGTCGGCGCGGTCGGCGAGCCCGACCTCCTCCAGCATGGCAAGCGCCCGCTGCCTGGCTTCGGTGCCACCGGCGATGCCGGTCAGCCCGATCTCGACATTCTTCACCACGCTCGCCCAGGGCAGCAGCCGCGGCTCCTGGAACATGAAGCGCGTGCGGCTGTGACCCTCCTCGGCCGCGCCAAAGGTCAGCGAGCCGCTGCTCGGGCGGTCGAGGCCGGCCAGCAGCCGAAGCAGCGTGCTCTTGCCGCAGCCGCTTTTGCCGATGATGGCCAGGAACTGCCCGGCACGCACGTCGAGGCTGATGCCGTCGAGCACGATCTTGTCGCCGAAGCGTTTCCCCACCTCCTTGAAGGCGAAGGCCCGGCGGCCCTCGACCGAGCCGATCGTCCGGGCTTGCGCCGGCGTGGCGACGAGGGAGCGTGCTGCGGTGAGGGTGGCGGCTGGCATCTTGTTCTCACCCTTTCTGGAAGGCCGGATGCCAGCCGAGCGACAGGCGCTCGAGCAGGCGGGCCAGGCTGTCGGCGAGCTTGCCGAGCAGCGCGTAGATCAGGATCGACAGCACCACGACGTCGATCAGCAGGAACTCGCGTGCCTGCATGGCCATGTAGCCGAGTCCGGAGCTGGCCGAAATCGTTTCGGCGACGATCAGGGTCAGCCACATGATGCCCAGCGCATAGCGCAGGCCGACGAAGATCGAAGGCAGCGCGCCGGGCAGGATCACCCGGAAGAACAAGGCGCGCCGGTCGAGCCCGTAGACCCGGCCCATCTCGACCAGCTGCGGATCGACGCTCTGGATGCCGAGCAGCGTGTTGACATAGATCGGGAAGAAGACGCCGAGCGCCACCAGGAAAAGTTTTGCTTCCTCGTCGATGCCGAACCACAGGATAACCAGCGGGATCAGCGCCAGATGTGGGATGTTGCGGATCATCTGCAGCGTCGTGTCGGTCAGGCCGCGGCTCAGCGCCGACAATCCGTTGGCGAGGCCGAGCGCGAAGCCGATCGAGCCGCCTATGGCGAAGCCGGACAGCGCCCGCAGGGTGGAGACGCCGATGTTGCGGATCAGCTCGCCTGACAAGGTCAGCCGCCAGAAGGCCTCGGCCACCGCGCTCGGCGCCGGCAGCACATTGGCCGGGATCAGGCCCGCGCGCGCCGCGGCTTCCCAGCCGGCGATGATTGCCGCCGGCAGCAGCCAGCCGGCCACGCCGTTGCGGGCAAGGCGCGTGGCCAGGCTCATGACGCCGCCTGCAGGCGGTTGGCGCCGTGGAAGCCGACCGAGAATTCGTTGGCGATATCCTTGTGCGCCCGTTGCCGCTGCGTGCCCAGGCCGAGCCTCGGGAACAACAGCTCGGCGACGCGATAGGCCTCCTCGAGATGCGGGTAGCCGGAGCCGATGATGGTGTCGATGCCGATCGCCTGGTATTCGCCGATGCGCTCGACGATCTGCTCCGGCGTGCCGACCAGCGCGGTGCCGGCGCCGCCGCGCACCAGGCCGACGCCGGCCCAAAGGTTCGGCGACACGACAAGCCGGTCGCGCCGGCCGCCATGCAGTTCGGCCATGCGCCGCTGCCCGACCGAATCCATCTCCTTGAGGAAACGCGCCTGCGCATTCTCGATCTGCGCGTCGGTGACGTGGCTGATCAGCCGCTCGGCGGCGCGCCAGGCCTCGTCCTCGGTCTCGCGCACGATGAAATGCAGCCTGATGCCGAAGCGCAGCTTGCGGCCGCGCCGCTCCGCTTTTTCACGCGCCGAAGCGATCTTTGCGGCAACCTGCGCCGGCGGCTCGCCCCAGGTGAGATACATGTCGACGAGGTCTGCCGCGAGCTCCTGGCC
>NZ_RZRY01001580.1:0-407 GCF_003998035.1 Mesorhizobium sp. M2A.F.Ca.ET.039.01.1.1
AGCGGATGCCGAGAGGGTCGCGCAGATCCTCGAAGGTGAGTTCCGCTTCCTCCAGGCCGAGTTCCTCGCCCTGGTAGAGGCAGATCGAGCCGCGCAGGCAGGCGAGCAGCGCGATCGAGAATTTCGCCACCCTGTCCGGATCGCCGCCCGGCCGCGTCCAGCGGCTGACATGGCGCACGACATCGTGGTTGGAGAAGGCCCAGCAGACCCAGCCGTCGGCGACGGTGCCTTCGAAAGCCTCGACGCAGCCGCGTATGTGCGCCGCCGAGAATTGCGGCCCGAGCAGGTCGAATGTGTAGCACATCTGCAGCCTGTCGCCGCCGGAGGTGTAGGCGGCGAGCGTCTGCAGCGAGCGGTCCTCGTCACCGACCTCGCCGACCGCGGCGCGGTCCTGATACTCGTCGAGC
>NZ_RZRY01001581.1:0-405 GCF_003998035.1 Mesorhizobium sp. M2A.F.Ca.ET.039.01.1.1
ATTCGGCCCAGGTCGTGGCCGCGATGGTGCGAAGCTCGCCGCGTGCCAGGGCAGGCTTCAAGAGGTTTGCGGCATCGCCGGTTCCGGCGGCACCGCCGGCGCCGATCAGCGTGTGCGCCTCGTCGATGAACAGGATGATCGGCGTCTCGGAGGCCTGGACCTCGTCGATCACCGCTTTCAGCCGCTTCTCGAACTCGCCCTTGACGCTGGCGCCGGCCTGCATCAAGCCGACGTCGAGCATGCGCACGCTGACATTCTGCAGCGTTGGCGGCACGTCACCCTGGGCAATGCGGAGCGCAAAACCCTCGACCACCGCGGTCTTGCCGACCCCGGCCTCGCCGGTCAGGATCGGGTTGTTCTGCCGGCGTCGCATCAGGATGTCGACGATCTGCCGGATCTCGGGAT
>NZ_RZRY01001582.1:0-405 GCF_003998035.1 Mesorhizobium sp. M2A.F.Ca.ET.039.01.1.1
GTGCAGCACGGGCTGCACGTACAGCGCGGACAGCCGCGCCTCGCGATGCGCCTTCTCGACGGCGTCCGGGCGCACCCCGTTCTCATCCATGGCGAGCGGCACCAGATTGACGCCGAGCCGCGCCGCGATGCCCTTGACCAGCGGATAGGTCACCGCCTCGACGCCGCAGCGCGCACCGGTCGGAACCAGGGTGGCGATCGCGGTGGCGATCGCTTGACGGCCGCCGCCAGTGAAGGCGAGCCCATCGGGCCGGGGCGACCAGCCGCCGCGGGCGAGGAAACGGGCGCTTAGCTCTCGCGCCGCCGGCGTGCCGCCGCTGGTCGCCGGCCTCAGTGCAATCTGCATTGCGTCCGTATCGCCAAGTCCGGCAAGGCTCTGCGACATCAGTTGCGCCTGCCCCGGTAG
>NZ_RZRY01001583.1:0-404 GCF_003998035.1 Mesorhizobium sp. M2A.F.Ca.ET.039.01.1.1
AGCGGAAGAACAGCGACAACAAGAGCACCATGGCCGCGGCCACCGCGGCGGCGAAGATATCGAACTGACTGATCAGCACACCGCCGACGTCCAGCGGCACGTCCTCGATGCCGAGCTCGAGGCCGTGCACTTGCGTGCCCCAGATGAGCTGGGCGGCGCCCTCGATGATATAGGAGAGACCGAGCGTCGCCATGAACAGCGTGATCGGCGGCTTGTTGGTGAGCGGCCTCAGCACCGCGCGCTCGATGCCGATGCCGAGCGCCACCATGATGGCGAAGGTGACGGCCAAAGCCAGCGCGAAGGGAACGCCGCGCTCGACCAGGCTGACGAAGTTCAGAGCCGCGAACAGCAGCAGCGCCCCTTGGGCGAAGTTGAGCACTCCGGAAGTCTTGTAGATCAGCACG
>NZ_RZRY01001584.1:0-404 GCF_003998035.1 Mesorhizobium sp. M2A.F.Ca.ET.039.01.1.1
CTCCACGGCAGCGCGACCCTTGGCGCGCGCGGAGCCCAAAGACAAAATCCGACCAAAGCGATAGCGCCGAACCTTGCCGATTTGATTCAGGCTTGCGCAAAGGCGAAGCGGGCACAAGCCCGCCGCCTCGGGGAACAATCTTGGCGAAAATCGTCGATGACGGCCAATCCCTCGACTGAGGCAGTTTCAACGCCGCAACACGTCGCGCATGTCGTATTCGCCGGGTGGCTGTCCGGCGACCCAGAGGGCGGCGGCGATGGCGCCGCGGGCGAACATCGAGCGATTGCCCGCCGAATGCGACAGCGTCAGCACCTCGCCGTCGGCGAGGAAGTTGACGCTGTGCTCGCCGACGATGCTGCCGCCGCGCATCACTGCGAAGCCGATCTCGCCGGGCGGACGCGGAC
>NZ_RZRY01001585.1:0-403 GCF_003998035.1 Mesorhizobium sp. M2A.F.Ca.ET.039.01.1.1
GCCTCTCGGCCGCCGCCGAAAAGCTCCCCGTTCGCGCCGCAGCATCGAAAGCGCGCAAGGTCTCCAACGGGAGTAACTGGTTCGAGCTGTGATCCATGCTCACAGGTGACCCTCGAATTGGTCGTTTGTCAATCGACGGTTGATGCGGTCTTCTAGCCCCATGGAGCCAAGCAACGAGGATATAGCGATGACCGCCTATGCCGGTACGTTGAATCAGACACAGCGAATGGACACCACGGCGGTCATCGCGGTCGCGCTCACAGTGGTCGGCTGGGCTTCCGCCTTCCCGGCGATCCGTGCAGGCCTCGCGGCCTTCCAGCCGCTGGAGCTCGGCGCGCTGCGTTTTGCCATCGCCGCCGTGCCGGCGGCGATCTTCCTGGCTGTCAAGCGCCCGGCGCTGCCC
>NZ_RZRY01001586.1:0-402 GCF_003998035.1 Mesorhizobium sp. M2A.F.Ca.ET.039.01.1.1
GAACCGGCAAGCGTCAAGGCTCGGCCGGTGCCGGTTATTGGGCCAACCCGCTCGCCAATCGTTCGCAAAAATCGATCGTTATAACTCGAATAATTCGTTTGAAAGATTAGTCCGGGAATGGCATTCCGGCACCGAGCGCGCCTGGAGAATTCGATTGTCTTTCCTGCCCGCCACCGCGAACAATCTTCCAGATCACCTGAACCCGGCCACCGTCGGGCGCAGGCACTCTGCCCTGACCGCGATCTCGGTCGGCAACATGCCGGGACTGGTGCTGGTGGCGATGATCACCAGCGTCGCCTATTCGGCGCGCGGCTTCTCCGGCCTGTTCAGCCCGATGATCCTCGCTGTCGTCGTCGGCATGATCTTTTCCAACATGCTCGGCGTGCCCGCACACGCCAAGGC
>NZ_RZRY01001587.1:0-402 GCF_003998035.1 Mesorhizobium sp. M2A.F.Ca.ET.039.01.1.1
CATCGACGTTGCGCGACAACACGAACACGTTGCCAAGTGCCGTGGCAACGACCAGTTCGAGATGGCTGCCAGCATAGGTGGCCTTTGCGAGCGTGCCTGCGATCGTCTGCGGCGCGCCAGCAGGACCGATCTCGATGCGGCTTGGACGGACGGCCAGCTTCGCCGGGCCGGCTTGGTGGCCAAGCGCCGGCAGTTTCAAGGCAAGCGTGTCTAGCCGCACGGTAGCTTCGTCCCCTTGCACCGCAACCACCTCGCAATCCAGGATGTTGGCTTCACCGATGAAGTCGGCAACGAATGCGTTGGCTGGCGCGTCGTATAGTTCGCGCGGCGTACCGTCTTGTGCGACCACCGCCTTGTTCATGACGATGATGCGGTCCGAAACCGCAAGCGCCTCTTCCTGGT
>NZ_RZRY01001588.1:0-402 GCF_003998035.1 Mesorhizobium sp. M2A.F.Ca.ET.039.01.1.1
TGGTGGCGCCGCCGCCGGTCGTCAGGCCCTTGGTGAAGTTGAAGGTTCCGGCGCCGAAGGTCGTTATCCCAGCGGTCGTCACCTGCTTGCCGAAATTGTAGGTGCCGGCGCCGAAGGTCGTGGTTCCGGCCGTGGTCAGTGTCTTGGCGAAATTGTAGGTGCCGGGGCCGAATTTGGTCGTGGCGCTGGTCGTGAGGTCGCCGGCGATGTTGTAGACGGTGCTCGCCGCGCCACTGGTGGCGAAATTGAGGTTGATGCCGCCGCCGATGGTGATGGTGCCCAGGTTGACCGTGGTCTTGCTGCCGCAATTCAGCGTCCAGGTCGAGGTCGCCGATGCCCAGCTGGCCGTGCAGCCGAGCGTGGTTGCCTGGCTCTGCGTCGAGCTCTGGTTCCATGCGAAAG
>NZ_RZRY01001589.1:0-401 GCF_003998035.1 Mesorhizobium sp. M2A.F.Ca.ET.039.01.1.1
GCAGGCAAGGGCGGGTCGGTGTTCCTGGGCGCGGTGACGGCGCCGGCGATCGAGCTGGCGGTGCCGGCGATTCGCGAAATCCGCCGCCTCTATCCGCGCATCGAGATCACCATGCAGGTCGAGACCTCGAATGTGCTGGCACGCGAGTTGATCGCGTCGCGCCACGACTTCATCATCGCGCGCATTCCCGACGACCTCAATCCGCGCCTGTTCGAATCGCGCGTCATCGGCGTCGAGAAGGCCTGCCTGATCGTGCGTCGCGGCCACCCGCTGAGCAAGGGCAAGGCGGTGCGGCTCGAGGAGACCGCCGCTTACGACTGGGTCTTCCAGTCCGGCGGCTCGCCGCTGCGCCAGGCGATGGAAAGCAATTTCCTGAACCGCAACATCGCGCTCCCGGACCG
>NZ_RZRY01000158.1:0-11087 GCF_003998035.1 Mesorhizobium sp. M2A.F.Ca.ET.039.01.1.1
GCGGCGGTTGTGGGTGCGCTGGAACGTGGCGGGCGTCTCGCCCACGAAAGGCCGCGCGATCACGCGCCCGATCTTCAAGCGATCGACGAGCCGGCGCACCGTGAGGCAAAGCTCATAAAGCCGCTCCAGGCCGAAATGCGTTTCATGCGCGGCGATCTGCAACACGGAGTCCACCGACGTGTAGCAGATCGGTCTGCCGGTGCGGATATGCTCTTCGCCGAGCCGCTCGATGATCTCGGTTCCCGGCGCATGGCAATTGCCGAGGATACCCGGCACCTTGCCTTCGCGGATGATCGCGTCGGTCAGCTCGGCCGGGAAGGCAGGCACCGTGTCGGGAAAATAGCCCCAGTCGAAGCGCACGGGCAGTCCTGCGATCTCCCAATGGCCCGACGGCGTGTCCTTGCCGCTTGACACCTCCTGGGCGGCGCCGTGGAAGGCCGAGCCGATCGGCGGCGCATAGATGCCGGTTCTGAACCCCGTCGCGGTTTGCGCCGCCAGGCCAAGCCCGAGCGACATCATGTTGGGCACGGCGAGCGGTCCTTTGCGCAGACCTTCCCGGTCGGCGCGGCCTTCGGCGCAGGCCTTGAAGATATGTCCGAAGGTGTCGGCGCCGGCATCGCCATAGCGTTCGGCGTCGGCCGCGCCGCCGATGCCGAAAGAATCGAGAACGAACAGGAACGCGCGCGCCATGGGTGTCATTGTTGTCAGTCCTGGTCGCCAGACATAAGGTTCCCCGGCGGCGTTGGCAAATCGGAAACCAAACCGCGACCGCTTCGCGCCATAGTTGCGACGAGGCGTGGATATGGCGGGAGCAAGGCAAGCATGGCGAGGCGCGGCAAGATCGCGGCAAGGCAGGCCGTGAAAATGTGCGCGGCCGCTCTCTTGGCGTCCGGCGCCGCCGCATGGCCGGCACACGCCGACTGGCGTGACGACATCGGCACGTTCCGTATCGGCATCGTTGCCACGCCGGGCGGCGGCAACACCGTCCCCGGGCTTGCGCGTCTGACGGAAGCCTATGCCAACGCGCTCGGCATGAAGGTCGAGTTCGTCGTTGCGCGTGACTATGGGGCGCTGATCGAGGCGCAGGCGAGCGGGCGCGTGCAATACGCGGTCTATTCGGCGCTTGCCTATGCCACGGCCTCGGAGCGCTGCGGCTGTGTCGAGCCACTGGTGGCGCCGGTCGACGCCGACGGCGCCGTCGGCATCCGCTCCGTCCTGGTGACGCGCGACGGCAGGCTTCAGGATCTTGCCGCCATGGCTTCGCATCGGATCGCGATTGCGCCGGCCGATAATGTCGGCGGCGCGCTGCTGCCGCTGGCGGCCCTTTCCGCCGCAGGGGTGAAGATTGCGCGGGATTCGCCGTTCCTGGCACGCGCGGCGTCGGCCACGGCGGCCGAGACGATGTTGAGCGTCGGCGATGCGGATGGCTTGTTCGGCTGGGAGCCGGCCGATGCCGACGGCCAAGCCGCCCATTCCGGCGGCACGGTCGAGCGGCTGGAGGCTGCCGGCATCCCTGGGGCGTCGCTTAGGGTGTTATGGACCTCCGACCTGTTGCGCTACGGGCCGCATGCGGTGCGCAGCGATCTCGATCCAGAGACGAAACGACGGCTGACCGTCTTCCTGACCAATCTCAAATCACAGACGCCCGATGTGTACGACCTCCTGGAGAGGGCGCATACCGGCGGCTTCGTGCCGGCGACGTCCAAGGATTACGCCATGGCGATGGGCATTGTGCGGCAGGCATTGGATGGCCGCTAATGACCGTCAGCAGTCGCTGCAAGGGATCATCGGAACCCGGCGAGGCCTGAGATAATAAGTCTCGCTCATGTTTATGTTGCTGAAGGTCGACAGCAATCCAAACGATTTCGCTTTTTCATCGGTCGCGCTCCAGGCGATGACCGGTGTATAGCCGAGATCGCTTTCCACACGGATTAGGAAAGTGTTGCGGATTTTCAGCGTCGAGGGGACAGTCGTGGTGTCGCCGGGCTTGGCATCGGCGCTGTAGGTGCTGCCAACCAGCTTGCGCGACCACACTACCTTCACTGTCGGCGATGCCTGGTCCGACATCTGTATGGCGGTGATGATGATCTTCGGATCCGAGCGGTTGTAGGGCAGAAGCGTCGTGCTGCCGATCTTCATGATGGCATCGAGGTTCGCCTTCACGACCGCCGTCTGCTGCGTGACGAGATCCGCCACCATGCTGCCGATGCGGCTAACTTTCTTGCTGGTCTCAATGGCCTGGGAGGCTTCCATCGTGATGAAATACATGATGAGCAGCACCGGCACGATGAGCGCAAACTCGATCGCCGCGACGCCGCGCCGATCGCGGCCAAACCGGCTGGCTCGCGCCACGATAGCCGAAATCCCCCAATGTGCCCCCGCACGGTACATCCTATCCTCCAGATCGCCGCAGTCTCAGTCGTCCACCAGTCTCAGTTGTCGTCGAACGGTTCGTTCTGCCAGGTTACGGACGCGAAATGCAGCGTGGTCCCATCAGTGAAATTCTGCATCTGTTTGGCCAGGAGATCAGTCATCACCGGCCATTTGTAGAACACCCGCAGCATGTTGATCGATTCGGCCAGCCCGGGCGATGTCGTGAAGGTCTTGTCGCTTCCGCTTTGCGTCAGCACGATTTGGTTGCCATTTATTCTGTAGCCCGCCGTAGCTGCGTCGGCGAAGCTCGGATATTCACGCAGGTCCACCAGCAATCCCGGGCAGTCCTTGGCCACCATGATCTCCAGCTTGCTGCAGATCAGCCGCTTGATGGAGGCTTCGGTGACGTTCGACCTCTGCAACTGCCCGGTCCGCAACTGGCGGGCGACATCGTCGGTGACGTTGGCCATCACCTCCTGGCCGGCAAAGGAGATGCAGCTCTCGAGGATAGCGAAGACGAGAAGCGCGAACGGGATGGCAAGCATCGCAAATTCCATTGCCGTGCTGCCGCGTCTGTCGCTGAAGAAGCCGGGGCGGGGTTTGCCGCGCGCCGAACTGTCCATCCCGTTGCCGGATGTGGCATCCTTGCTCATTTGCCTTCCTGCCGAATCCCCTCGCGGTACCGGCGGCAAGGTAGCGAAAACCCATTGAGGTCCGGTTTGGATGATCGTTAAATTCGCCCGGCAGGCTTTAAGCTGTCTTTAACGCCTGCTCCGACGCTTTTTGTCGGGCTTAGTGCGCGGCGCTCATTTCGGTTTCGGAAGCCTTCTCGGCCTCGGTCTTGTAGGCGCTCTCGCAATAGGGCGTGCAAGACATGGTCTGGACTTCGGCACGCCTGTAGATGCGTACCGAGGAAGCGGCCTGTCGCACGACGGTCACCTGTTCATCGATGATCGGGCTGCCGTCCGAGTCGAGCACGACCAAATTGGTGACGCCAAAACCTTTGCCGGTGAGAACGATGGTCGAGGCGTCCTGCACCGAGGCATCGGCGATGGCGGGGTTGCCGATGACGACGGTGTCGGCCGCACGGGACAATTTGACGATCTTTGCCTGGTTCATGGTCACTTCGACACCCGCGCCGGCCTTGGCCGGCATCACCAAGGCGGCAGCCGCCAGCAGCGCGGCGACTGGAAACAGCGATCTCGACAACCTCATTGAACAGCTCCCGGCAGGCGGATTCTTCAACGGAACATGAACGAGATTGGTGAAGCAACGGTTAAACCGGACCTGGCCGCGATTAAGGATTTTGCCTCGCCCGTCCACGCGCCGACGGCGCTTCCTGTTTTAGTAACATTGCACAAGCGCCGGTTTGCGCCGCTTTGCTCGATCCTCGAGCCGGCTGACAATGTTTAGGTCGCGGTTAACCACGCAGTGCGTTCGCCGCTGGAAAGGAATCGGTAAGGCTGTTTATTAAGCCGATCGAAACGGCTTCTCCCTAGATTTGCAGCGTCCGATCAACCGCAAAGAGAAGTTGACGGAAGTGCTGTAACACGTGGAGTAGGAGCTCTCGCATGTCTAATCTCATTGCACGTTTCGTGAAAGACGAATCCGGCGCGACCGCCATCGAATACGGTCTGATCGCCGCTCTCATCGCGCTCGCCATCATGGTCGGCGCCACCTCGCTTGGCACCGCGCTGAATGCCAAGTTCGATGCGATCGCCACGGCTGTCAGCGACGCCCCGTCGGGCAACTGATAAGCCGAGGACGGCGAAGTCATTCTGACACAAGGGCTGCCTCGCGGCGGCCCTTGTTCGTTGCAGCATCCGGCCACCCCACTCACCGATCGTTAATGCGCCGTGCCTTAGATTGCGCGCGGTATTGTCTCACGGCACTTGTTTCATGCTCGAAGCCATAATCTTCGTCGTCTTCCCATTCTGCATGCTGTTCGCTGCGATCTCCGACACGTTGTCGATGACGATCGCCAACCGCGTTCCCGTGCTCTTGGTGGCCACATTCGCGCTTGTCGCGCCGCTCACCGGGATGGACTGGGCGACCTATGGCTGGCACTTCGCCGCCGGCGCCCTCGTGCTTGCCACGACATTCGGCCTCTTTGCGCTCGGCGGCATGGGCGGCGGCGACGCCAAGCTTCTGGCCGCGAGCGCTCTGTGGATGGGCCTCAACATCGATTTGATCGGCTATCTGGTGACGTCGGCTTTCCTTGGGGGCCTGCTGACCATCGCAATCCTCGCCTACCGTAAATCGCCGCTGGCCGCCTATACCGGCCACAGCCGGTTCCTGCGCCACTTCGCCGACGAGAAAGTGGGCATTCCCTATGGCGTTGCGCTTGGCGCCGGTGGACTGATCACGTTCCCGGATTCGCCACTGATGGTCTGGGCGCTGCAGAGGCTCACGGCATAGGTTTGGCGACATTGATGTCGGCGACCGAAGGCGGCCTGGCCGCCTTTTTTGTTAACGACGAGACCGTTCGATCGAATTTGAGTAAACCTTAAATTAATCACGATCGTAAGCATTACATTAACCTTGTTTTGACGATTGCGGCTGCAAAGTCCGGCCTGGCGAGGTGGTTTGCCTTGAGGCGAAGGGTTTCGGACGAATGCCAGCATCCCGATTGATTATTCTGGGCGTGGCTGCGGTCGCGGCGGGTAGCGCGGGCTATGTCGCCAAGAACATGGTGGTGGCGCCGCCGGCGCAGGTCGTTGTCAATGCGCCCGCGCAGCCGGCGGTCGCGTTGCAGGACGTGCTGGTGCTTTCCGGCGACGTGGCGATGGGCAGCCAACTCGGCAACAACGTCAGCTGGGAAAAATGGCCGTCCGACGGTGTCAATGCCAATTTCATCACGCGCGCCGCCGAACCTGACGCGGCCGAAAAGCTCAAGGGCTCGGTAGCGCGCGTCGCCATGTATACGGGCGAGCCGCTGCGCCGCTCCAAGCTGGTCGGCGAGGGGCAGAGCTTCATGTCGTCGATCCTGCCTTCAGGGATGCGCGCTGTCGCCACCGCGATATCGGCCGACACTTCCGCAGGCGGCTTCATCCTGCCCAACGACTTCGTCGACGTTATCATGACCCGCCGCGCCGACACCGGCAACGGCGGCAGCGGCTTCAACACCGAGACCATCCTCAAGAACATCCGGGTGCTGGCCATCGACCAGACCATCCAGGAAGACGAGGAAGGCAAGAAGACCAGGGTCGGCCAGACCGCGACGCTGGAGCTGACGCCGCAACAGGCCGAGATCATCACCGTCGCGCAGCAGATGGCGGACCGCCTGACGCTCGCGCTGCGCCCGATCACCGACATCCACGAAAAGAGTACGGACGAAGCCGACTATCTGGTCAACGGCAACGGCCGGCGCGGAACGGTGCGTCTGATCAAGTCGGGCGAGGTTTCCGAGGTGGGAGCAAGGAAATGACGCTAAATGGCAAACTGCTGCCCTTCCTGGCGACCGCGACGATCGGTCTGCTGCTGATTGGCGCCAACGCCTCGGGACTGGTCGAAGCCAAAGCCGCGAGCGCCGGCGTATCGGCTTCCGTCGCCACGCAGCGCGTCAAGCTCGGCCTCAACAAATCCGTGGTCATCGACTTGCCGAGCGATGCCTATGACATCCTCGTCGCCAATCCGGCGGTTGCCGACGCGGTGACGCGCACGGCACGGCGCATCTACCTGTTCGGCAAGGCGGTCGGCGAAACCAACATCTTTGTCTTCGGCCCCAATGGCGAGCAGATCGTCAGCCTGGACCTTGCCGTCGAGCGCGATGTCGCCGGGCTGGAGGATTATCTGAAGCGCTTCATCCCGTCCTCGCAGATCAAGGTCGAGCTGCTGAACGACAACGTTGTCCTCACCGGCATGGTCGACACGCCGCTCGATGCCAAGCGCGCCGTCGATCTCGCGACCATCTTCGTGTCAGGCGGTGAAGCGACGACCGGCCAATATTCGCAGACCGCCGCCGGCGGCTCGGTCAATGGCGGCGTCGACATCAACAACCCCGACCAGGAGCGCCGGACCTCCAAGATCGTCAACCTGTTGCAGATCATCGGCGACGATCAGGTAACGCTCAAGGTGACGGTCGCCGAAGTCAGCCGCTCGGTGATGAAACAGCTCGGCGTCAATATGCTCGCCAGCGGCGGCAGCAACGGCATTTCCTGGGCGGCGCTCAGCGACCCTTACATGGGTCTTGGCAAACCGCTGTCGAACGCGGGCCTCTCTATCAGCTCGTCAGGGCTGCAGTCCTATATCAACGCAATGGAACAGTCGGGGGTCATGAAGACCCTGGCTGAGCCGACTTTGACCGCCGTGTCCGGGGAAAAGGCGACCTTCAAGGTCGGCGGCGAGTACAATATTGTGAAGAGCGTTTCCGCCAACGTGTCCACGGACAACCAGACCGGTCTGCAGAACTATTCGGTCGACAAGATCGAGTACGGTATCGGGCTGGAGTTCCAGCCGGTTGTTCTGTCGCCCGGTCGCATAAGCCTGAAGGTGAGGACGTCGGTTTCCGAACCGACGACCGAAGGATCCGTATCGGCATCCACAGACAACCAGAACATCGGCATGAACGCTTTGTCGCTGCGCAAGCGCCTGGCCGATACGACGGTCGAACTGCCTTCCGGCGGTTCGATGATGATCGCGGGCCTCGTGCGCGACGATCTCAGGCAGGCTGTCACCGGATTGCCCGGCCTGACCAAGATCCCCGTGCTCGGGACGCTCTTCCGCAGCCGCGACTTCGTCCGCAACGAAAGCGAGCTCGTCATCATCATCACGCCCTATCTGGCGCGGCCGGTGGCGCGCAACGACCTGGCCAAGCCGGATGACAATTTCAACCCGCCGAGCGACGGCGCCGGCATGTTCCTCGGCCGCGTCAATCGCGTCTACGGCACCATGCAGACGGACAGGCCAGCCGGGCGGTACCACGGCGTCGTCGGCTTCATCTACAAATGAGTGGGAACGCGGATATGTCCAAGTCAGCATCGAAGGTCATGACGGTCCGGACAGCATCCGGCATCGCAAGGATAGGCCGGCAGGTGGTCCCGGCACTGGCGGTCGCCCTTGCGGCGTCGCTCGCGGGTTGCGCCAATCGCGACAGCATCACGGTCGGGTCGATCCCGGACGACTATCGCACGACCCATCCGATCGTCATTGCCGAGAAGAATCAGAAGATCGATCTGCCGGTCGGCGCCGGCGATCGCGGCATGACCGGCGCGCAGCGCGATGCGCTGCTCGGCTTCCTCGACGGCTACGACAAGAGCGCTGCGCCGGCGCTGACGATCGCGATGCCGGCAGGCTCCGCCAACGAAGTTGCCGCGCAGGCGGCAGGCCGCGATTTTGCCAGGCTTGCCATGAAGGCGGGCGTCAAGCGCGATCGCATCGTCATGACTTCCTATCAGTCGGCTGTGCCGGAGGCGTCCGCGCCGGTGCGCGTCGCCTTCGTCGCGGTGCGGGCGCAGACCGATAAATGCGGGCGTTGGCCCGACGACCTGACCGAGACGTCGGACAACAAGCATTATGCCGACTTCGGCTGCTCCTATCAGAACAATCTCGCGGCCCAGGTGGCCAATCCCAACGATCTGATCGGGCCGCGCAAGCAGTCCGAAATCGATGCCGAAAATCGCAGCGCGGTGATCGATGTGTACCGGACGAGAGGCATCTCAGACGAGTTCCTGGGCAATTCGGAAGTGACGTACTGAGCCGGCGGATGACGGAAAAAGCAGCCACGGAAAGAGCATGACGATGAGCAATCTTGCCTACGACACGCCCGCGGAAACCGGCGACCTTTCGCAGCAGGACATCGCCGCCATGCAGGCGCTGCGCCCCGTGCCGCGCATTTCGATCCAGGCTTTCTGCGAGACCGAAGGCGTCGCCAGCCCCGTGGAGCGCGCCGCCGAGGATCGCCGTATGGCCAAGGCCCATCTCAAGGTCCATATGGGCGGCGTTCCGACCGCGATCGAGTTCTATCAGTCCGCGCCGACACCGAACCTGATCCTGCTGGAATCGCGCAGCGAGCCGAAGCAACTGCTCGAACAACTCGGCCAGCTCGCGGAGTATTGCGATCCGTCGTCCAAGGTCGTGGTCATCGGCCACTACAACGATGTCGGGCTCTACCGCGAGCTCATCCGTTCAGGCATTTCCGAATATGTCGTCGCGCCGGTCTCAATGTCCGACATCGTCAGCGTCGTGTCGTCGATCTTCGTCGATCCGGAATCGGAGCCGATAGGCCGCTCAATCGCCTTCATCGGCGCCAAGGGCGGCGTCGGCTCATCGACCATTGCCCACAATGCGGCCTGGGCGATGTCGTCGCTGTTCAAATCCGAAGTCGTCATCGCTGACCTCGACCTCGCCTTCGGCACCGCCAACATCAACTTCGATCAGGATCCGGCTCAGGGCATCGCAGAGGCCGTGTTTTCGCCTGAGCGGGTCGACGAGGTCTATCTCGACCGCCTGCTCGCGCAATGCGCCGAGCATCTGTCGCTGCTTGCGGCCCCCTCCACGCTCGAACGCGTCTATGATTTCGACGCCGAGGCCTTCTCGCAGATCATCGAGACGGCGCAACGCAGCGCGCCCCTGCTGGTTCTCGATATCCCTCACATCTGGAGCGGGTGGACGAAGAGCACGCTGATCAAGGCCGACGAGATCGTCATCACCGCCACGCCCGAGCTCGCAAATCTTCGCAACACCAAGAACTTGGTGGACATGCTGAAGCGGCTGCGCCCGAACGATCCGCCGCCGAAGCTGATCATCAACCAGGCAGGTGTGCCGAAACGGCCGGAGATAGCGCCTTCCGATTTCGCCGAGCCGCTTGGCATCACGCCCATGGCGGTGATCAATTTCGAACCGCTGCTGTTCGGCAATGCCGCCAACAACGGCCGCATGCTGACCGAGATGGACGCTAAGAACCCGGTCGTCGCGACCATCAACGAGATAGCGCATGTGCTGACCGGACGTAGCGAAATCAAGACAAAGAAGAAGGCGGGCCTGGGTTCGATCCTCGGCAAGCTCTCGCGCAACAGGAAATGACGCTGTTTGAGCGGCATCGGGTAGTCGATCATGTTTGGTAAGAGAAGCAAAGACGACGGCAACCGGGTGACGCCCGAATTCCGTCCGCCGGCGTCGGCTCCCGCCGCTCCCGCTTCGACGGGAACGATGACGGCCGAGCGGCCGGCCGTGCCGGCGTCCACCGCGCCGGCTGCGCCGCCGGCTCGCCGTCCCGTGGAGGCGCCGCCGATGGCGCCCGAGCCGCCAAGAAGGATCCAGCGCGAGCGCTCAGAGACTTACTACGACACCAAGAGCCAGGTGTTCTCCGCGCTCATCGACACGATCGATCTGTCGCAGCTCGCCAAGCTCGATCCCGAAAGCGCGCGCGAGGAAATCCGCGACATCGTCAACGATATTATCGCGATCAAGAACTTCGCGATGTCGATCTCCGAGCAGGAGGAGCTGCTTGAAGATATCTGCAACGACGTTCTGGGCTATGGACCGCTGGAGCCGCTGCTCGCCCGCGACGACATAGCCGACATCATGGTCAACGGCTCCAAGAACGTCTACATCGAAGTCAACGGCAGGGTCGAACAGACCGGCGTCCGCTTCCGCGACAACCAGCAGCTGCTCAACATCTGCCAGCGTATCGTCAGCCAGGTCGGCCGTCGTGTCGATGAATCGAGCCCAATCTGCGACGCGCGCCTGCCCGACGGCTCGCGCGTCAACGTCATCGCGCCGCCGCTCTCCATCGACGGCACCGCGCTCACCATCCGCAAGTTCAAGAAGGACAAGCTGACGCTGGACCAGCTGGTCAAGTTTGGCGCCATCTCGCCGCAAGGCGCGGAAATCCTCAAGATCATAGGCCGTGTCCGCTGCAATGTCGTCATCTCGGGCGGCACCGGCTCCGGCAAGACGACGCTGCTCAACTGCCTGACCAACTATATCGACCGCGAGGAGCGGGTCATCACCTGCGAGGACTCGGCCGAACTGCAGCTGCAGCAGCCGCATGTGGTGCGTCTCGAAACCCGGCCGCCCAATCTCGAGGGCGAGGGCGAGGTGACCATGCGCGATCTCGTCAAGAACTGCCTGCGTATGCGGCCCGAGCGCATCATCGTCGGCGAAGTGCGCGGACCGGAAGTGTTCGACCTTCTGCAGGCGATGAACACCGGTCACGACGGCTCGATGGGAACGATCCACTCGAACAGCCCCCGCGAATGCCTCAACCGTATCGAATCGATGATCGCCATGGGCGGCTATTCGCTGCCGCAGCGCACCGTGCGCGAGATCGTCGTCGGCTCGATCGACGTGATCATCCAGGCCGCTCGCCTGCGCGACGGTTCGCGCCGCATCACCCACATCACCGAGGTGGTCGGCATGGAAGGCGACGTCATCATCACCCAGGATCTCGTCCTCTATAACATCAAGGGCGAGGACTCGAGCGGCCGGCTGGTTGGCGAGCATGTGTCGACGGGCATCGGCCGCCCGCATTTCTGGGATCGCGCCCGCTATTATGGCGAGGAGCAGCGCCTCGCCAATGCGCTCGAGGCGATGGAGAAACGCGCTGACTGATTTGTCTGGAGGTCTGACGCAATTCCAGGAAAAGTGTGAAGCGGTTATCCGTCCGGAATTGCGTCCAAACAAAGAAATAGGGCGGTTCGCCGTTTCTTTGAAACGGCGAAAGGGCCTAGGGGCACCGGTCGATGTTCGGAATTGACACCACCGTCCTGGCG
>NZ_RZRY01001590.1:0-400 GCF_003998035.1 Mesorhizobium sp. M2A.F.Ca.ET.039.01.1.1
GAGATGTTCTTGCCGTTCTCGACGGCGTGGACGCGAGCGGCGTTCGCCATGTTCTCGTCCACGACCTCGCAGATGCCGAAGGCCGTCGCCAAGGCATTCAGCGACAGGCGCTCGCCGACATCGCGCAGGATCGCCCGTTCGGACGCTGCCGTGTCGAGCTTGATCGCGCCGCCGGCGAAATTGTCGGGGTCGAGTTTGCCGAGCACCAGGTCGGCGTCGGTGATTGCGGGACGTTTGCCGCCGCGGCCGTAGCAGGCAGGGCCGGGCTCAGAGCCGGCGCTTTCCGGCCCGGTCTGAATGCGGCCCATTGCGTCGACCCAGGCGATGGAGCCGCCGCCGGCGCCGATCTCGATCATCTCGATGACCGGGATGGAGATCGGCATGCCCGAGCCTTTTGAGA
>NZ_RZRY01001591.1:0-399 GCF_003998035.1 Mesorhizobium sp. M2A.F.Ca.ET.039.01.1.1
GATCAAGGGGGGACTGGAATCGTGCTCGCCTCTAGACCTTGTTCGGCTCCGACAAGGCCAGGGGCAACGGCACGTTGCAACTTGTTTCGATTCCTGATTACCTCAGCGCGTTCTTTAAGCGGGGGTTACGAAAATGAGATCAATACTTGCTTGTTTGGCTATTCTGGCCTTTGCGGTCACGGCCCATGCACACGGTGGTGGCACTGATGCCAACGGGTGCCACCCCAATCACAAGGCCGGTGAATATCACTGCCACTAACCCTTAGCCCGCGTCATCGGTCTTTCCGTGGCTCTTTCCAGGGGCGGATGGCTGGCCTTTCTTCGTACTGACAACGGAAGGCCGCATGGCGATGACAGCATCGATTCAAACACGGGGAGCTGCATGACAAAGAAACCATA
>NZ_RZRY01001592.1:0-399 GCF_003998035.1 Mesorhizobium sp. M2A.F.Ca.ET.039.01.1.1
GCCGAACCCCGCACGGGGCTTGTCGCCAAAACCACCGCGAGGTTTGTCGCCGAAACCGCCGCGCTCCGGCTTCGGACCGCGCTCGCCGAAGGCCATGTAGGGCTTGGTCGAAAGCTTGCCCAGCGCCTCGTCGCGGCTGCCTTCGCGGCGCTTGCGGGCCTTGATCAGCCCGCCCTCGCCGATCGGCCGGCGATCGACGCCATCGCGCGGGAATTTTGGCCGTTCGGCCTCATCGCGTCTCGGTTCGGTGCGGCGCACCGGTTTGTTGGAAAAGGGCTTTTGGATCTCGGCGTCGAAATTGGCGCCGGATTCCTCGACCAGGCGCTCGCCGAGCTGGTCGCGCAGCACGCGGCCCTTGATCTCCATCACGTGGCCCTCCGGCAGGTCCTCGAGCTGGAA
>NZ_RZRY01001593.1:0-398 GCF_003998035.1 Mesorhizobium sp. M2A.F.Ca.ET.039.01.1.1
GCGCGGCTCAAGGCAGGTGTGACGCGATGAGATTGCGGCGCCTTAATCTGACCCGTTACGGCAAGTTTACCGACAAAGCGATCGACTTCGGAGAGAAGCCGCCATCTGGCCCTGATCTGCATATCGTGTTCGGTTTAAACGAGGCTGGCAAATCGACGGCGCTTTCCGCCTACCTGGATCTGCTCTTTGGCATCGAAGAGCGCAGCCGCTACAATTTTCTGCACGAATATAGCTCTATGCGCATCGGTGGACGGCTTGAATTCGAGGAGCAGACGCTTGCCGTTTCGCGCACCAAAAGCCGCGCCAACTCACTGCACGATGCCGAAGGCCGGCCACTGAGCGAAATTGCGATTTCGGCGCACCTGGTTGGCTTGTCGCGCGATGCCTACAGCAGCATG
>NZ_RZRY01001594.1:0-398 GCF_003998035.1 Mesorhizobium sp. M2A.F.Ca.ET.039.01.1.1
GTGCCCCAGGGGCCGACCACATTCGGACCGCGGCGCAACTGCACCGCCGCCCAGATCTTGCGGTCGGCGTAGAGGATGTAGGCGACGAAGATCAGCAGCACGACGATCAGCACGACCGACTTCAGCAGGATCAGCAGCGCCGGCAGCACGTAGAAGGAGAAGAAGGTTTCCATGCTTATTCCGCCGCCTGCTTGAAGCCGCCCTTGGCCAGCGCCGAGCATTCCGCCATCACGGCAGAGGCTCGCGCGATCGGGTTGGTCAGATAGAAATCCTTCACCGGCGAGGTGAAGGTGCCCTTGTTCAGCCGGCCGCCGAGCTTCGCCACCTTGGCGATGTCGTCGGCGCTGCCGGCCAGAACCTGGTCGATGCGGGCAAGATGCGGATACTCGCCATAGAGC
>NZ_RZRY01001595.1:0-398 GCF_003998035.1 Mesorhizobium sp. M2A.F.Ca.ET.039.01.1.1
ATATTGGAGGACGACAAGCGGCCGCCGCTGGAGCGGATGCGCACGCTGGTCCATGCCTTTATCCGCTCGGAGTGCGAGGAAGCTGCCGTGCGCGTGGCACTCAATGACGCCGCCCCACTCTACCGCGACGCGCCCGAGGCGCACGAGGCAAGGGCCTCGGGTGAGCGCACCGTCCAGGTCTTCCTGCGCGAAGTTCTGCCCGGGACCCCGCAAGCAACCCAGGACCTGGCCGGCGATCTGATCACGATGACGTTGAGCGCGGCGGGAAAGGATTTTTCGGCAAGCCCGCGCACCGACGCGGAGATCGAAGCCTACGCCGATGCCATGGCCGACATGTTCTGCGCCTACATCGCAAGCCTTGGACACCGCTGAAACAGGGCTCGGCCTGTGTTGTAAGC
>NZ_RZRY01001596.1:0-397 GCF_003998035.1 Mesorhizobium sp. M2A.F.Ca.ET.039.01.1.1
ATTCGGTGTCGGTGAGCCAGTTTTCGACCACCAGCCCAGGCACACGGGAGAATTCGCGCTCATTGTCGGTGACCAAGACAGCGTTGATGGCGAGAGCCTGTGCTGCGATCCAGGTGTCGTTTGCACCAATAAGTGTACCGTGACGCTCAAGGAAGGCACGGATTTTTGCATAATGCCGTATTGTGTCCTGGTCGATGCCGACCAGCGGTAGGCGCTGCGTCAAGGTGGCCAGACGGGCGCGATTGCGGTCACCATAGGCACTTTTCTCCGCGCCGAACTCCAATTCGCCCATTACGATCGCAGAGAGCCGGATAGCGCTTATTTGCTGGGCCTCCAGCCGTTTTCGCACCTCCGGGCGGCCTTTCATGGCTGCAATGAGAATATTCGTGTCCAAAAG
>NZ_RZRY01001597.1:0-395 GCF_003998035.1 Mesorhizobium sp. M2A.F.Ca.ET.039.01.1.1
GTCTCGGCCGCCTGGCGCAGGAAGCTGTCGCGGGGCGCGACACACCGCTGTTGCTCGGCATCATCCTGGTGAGCGCCGTTCTCGTTATCGTCATCAACCTTCTGGTCGATCTCGCCTACGCTGTCCTCGATCCGCGCGTCGGCGCCGGCGAGGCAAGCGCATGAACCGCCTGCGCCGTTTCTTGCGCACCCCGGAAGCGATCGCCGGCGCGCTTATCCTCGCCCTGCTCCTCGTCATGGCCTTGGCGGCGCCGCTGTTCTTTCCCGGCGATCCGCAGGCGATCGCCGGTCCGGCGCTGCTGCCGCCGTTCCAGGGCTGGTCGCTGCCGCTCGGCACCGACCGGCTCGGCCGCGACGTGCTGGCCGAGCTGTTCCATGGCGCCCGCACCTCATTGG
>NZ_RZRY01001598.1:0-395 GCF_003998035.1 Mesorhizobium sp. M2A.F.Ca.ET.039.01.1.1
ATGTCGCCAGCTCCGAGACGGTCGCGACAGATACCTCCCCCGGCTGGAACGCCGGCTCCACTTTCTCGTTGGGAGAAATGCGCAGATCCGCTGGAAAATGGTACGAGGTGGCAATAGTTGGTTGCGGGCCGGCCGGACTTGCGGCAGCCGTATATCTCGCAAGATTTCTGCGATCCTGCATCGTGTTCGACACAGGCGATGCGCGCGCGAAGCTAATTCCGAAGACCCGCAATTGTCCCGGCTTTCCACAGGGCATAAGCGGCAAGAGCCTATTGAAACGACTCAAGCAGCAGGCAGTCAATTATGGTTCTCAAATAGTCCAAGGTTCCGTTGAACGGCTAGACAAGGAACAGGGCAAATTTGTCCTTCAGACTTCTTTAGGACCAGTCAATGCC
>NZ_RZRY01001599.1:0-392 GCF_003998035.1 Mesorhizobium sp. M2A.F.Ca.ET.039.01.1.1
GCTCAAATGGATTGCGCGCCGGGGTGCCCTTTTCTGGATCCCGGCCATGGTTGGTCAGCAGGAAAATTCCGCATAGGGCGAATGCGACCGACGCGGCAAGGGCCGGCAAGCCGACCGTGGCCAATAGGCTTGGCTCGATGGCCAGAACTACAGTGCAAACGCGCAAAATCGAAACCATCGCGGCAAGCGAAGCCGCGCCCGCGAGCGGCAGAGGATTGGCGGCAGAAGCGGCACTGCGAGCAAGGGTCATGGTCACCGCGGTGGAGGAGACGACCGCACCGGCGAGCGAACTGACGAGCAGGCCGCGCGTACCACCGAGGACGCGGATGGCCACATAGCCGGCGAACGATATCGAGGCCATCAGCACTGTGAGGAACCAGACCTCCCAAGGG
>NZ_RZRY01000159.1:0-10903 GCF_003998035.1 Mesorhizobium sp. M2A.F.Ca.ET.039.01.1.1
CCCAGCATAGTGCCCGATTAGCGGGCGATATTGACGGATGAATAGCGCTCGGGACGCTGTTCCCGCCGGCCGCGCGAGGCACGATAGAGCGCCGGCGGCCATGTTCCGCCGAACTGCCGGTCATCCCTTACATTCTGACGGTCCGGATCGGTCTTGCCGTTCCCAAGGGTGGTAATGCAGGTGATCAGGGGCAAAGCACATTCGCCTCGATCAGCAGGCAGCGGGTTCCGTGCCGCGGCACAGGCTCCAACCTGGTTGGCCAGCGCTGAGAGGCTGAGGTCGTGCCCTCGCGCATATTGATCGCTTTGGCGGTGCGGCGGCTGGTGCTCGGCAGACTTCTCGAAGGAGCATAGCCAGAAGGTTCGGCCCGGCAAAGACGCGCGGCGAGAGCTCCTTGCCATTGACATCTTGATTCGCAGCCGACCAGCGCCGCCAAGTTCTATCGTGAGCGTGTTGCCTTTCTTGCGATCGCAAATTCGTGGTTGCTGCGCAGGGCGAGCCGAGCTGCGGCTCGCAGGAGGGGGCGAGCCGACAGAATTGCGCGGCCTGAAAAGCTGCCTCCATCAATGCTGGCCGCTCGTGCAGTCTCGAAACGCTGGATCAAGCCTCAAACATCGAACAGCCGCTCCTTTTCCTCGCGAAACCAGCGCCCTCGCGCGACATGATCTTGTCTGACGATCCGACGCTTCGAGCGGGGCTCCTCTAATAGGTTGCACATGACCTGCAGCTTTCAGCCAAACTCAGCAAATCGGACGTCTCTTCTTATCATCGCTCGGCAAGCTCGGAACACGCTGGGGGACGTTGCTAAGGCTAGTCGCCGCCAGCGGATGGCGAGGATGTTTTGGCGGCTAAGTGCTTTTAGGTGGGCGATTATAAGCCGAGATCGCGATAGGTGCTTTCGCCATAGCTCCTGGCGCCATCGCCACGCTGAGCGTTTGAAAGCCGATGAAATTCGCTGGGCCAATTGGCTAGCGCGTGCTTGATGGCCTTCATCTTGAACGGCACGTGCACAACACATTTGTCCCTGATGATAGGCGGACAGCTCGCATCTTGTTGCCGCGAGCCGTTAAGGTTTGCTGCGATTATCGGCAGACCTAGATCAAGGGCCAATTCCATTTCCCAGCGCACGAAGCGAAAAAGGTTTTTCGTTTTCTCACCGATCAGGACAAGTACCTGGCTCGATCCATTCATTCTGTTGCGAAGATTGCGTTTAACATAATCTTCGTCCTGTGCTCGGCTCGTCATATTGTCCAGATCGTGAGCGTTCGCGAATTCAAAACTCACATTCTCGCTGGCATTCCACCCTTTCATAAAGCGGTATGCCCAAGCGTCTTCATCGCCGTCAAATATTACATAGGTCGGATCGCTGTATGCCATTGTTGTCTCTTAGTTGTTTTGACGAGCAACCCACTGGGTGTGCTCCCGTGAGAAAGCCAGTTCGGCTTCGTTCACCGCGGCGGAGAATGCCTCATCCGAGTTGGCGTCCGTAATAAGGTCGGCAGTCAAGCCGATCTCGTGAGCTGTCAACGTGTAAGCCGATGCCAATTCGTTAAATTTCTTGATCTGGGTCCACCCGATAAGCGAGGCGGCGATGACAATTAGCGGCTCGGTCGGCCAGCCAGGCATCGCGGGGTCAGCGATGCGTACTACGATGAACGAGAATCCCAGAGCGTATGCAAAAATACCAAGGCCCATCCAGACTTTCGCGGACCTCTTGTTCGAGCGCGCCTTCTTCTCGTACCACTTCCGCTGGTCGCAGATTCGTCTCTGCAGATATATGTCTTTTCTTTCTTTTAGCGGGGAGTCCCTTATCGACATCATCTGGTCGGTTGTTTGGGGGGATGCTGAATCGGTGCCGCTCAACGCGCTACCAAGGTGACGATTGCTATCAAGGATACCTTCCATGAGCTTTCGAAAATCAGCTCTGGCGTCAGCGGCGCGCGCGTCATCGAACGGCTGTGCTCGCATCGCGAAGCGCCAAGTCAATGTCTTCACCGACTCTGCAAGAGCTCGAGCCTGATACCAGACCTGCTCGGGCTTTGTGACCGACCGGAAAATGAGGACTCCCATTGAGCAAAGAAATACCGCAGCATAGACACCGAAATAGGCTTTTGATGGCGACAAGTCCAAAGAGAGCACCGACGCTAAAAAAAGAAGAACGTACTCTGCCCGGATCAGGCGGAGAAACGTCGCCTGCTGCTCGTTGGATGCCACGTCGGCGCTATTATAGAGTCCAGGATATTTCATTTTTGAAGCACACCAGTCTATTTTGTGGCGGTAAATTCTTTAAGCCAGGATTTGGCAAACGTGAGGTTAGCAGTCGAGCTTACAGAGCCTATTCTTGAGCGAGGCGCGGTCCCTCTGTTCATAAACAGGAATGCAGGTCCTGTCCCATCAATGTAAGGGTATAGGCCCAAAAATTCTTGCCCGGAGAATGTTTCCGAAGAATTTTTTGCCACGGGCAGAACCGCTACCGCGGTCCGAAACCCATCGAAAAAGCCAAGCTCCCAAGGCATCCATCTGGATTCTGGAGAATTGTTTGAATGCACATAGATTAGCGTCTTTGACTGCCTCATACGGGTCCGCAGCAACTCGGCGGTGGCCGAGGAGACCTTTGTGCGGTCCAGTTGTGAATCTTCGACCCAATCTACGTAAGCAGTGAACCCAAGCTCCTCGAAAATTCGCTTCACACCGAGAATGATCTCTGCGTCCTTGAAAGAATGTGACAGAAAAACGTCGAATGAAGATCTGGCTGTAGCTGCGGCCGTCTCTTCCTTTAGAACGATCGATGCGGCTCTATGTCCTCGACTGGCATTCGCAACTCTTTTCAGCTCTGCCTCGGTCAGTAGCACTATTCAAATCCCCCATGATCTGTTCGCAATCTATGAACTTGACGCCCATTCGATTAAGCGACCCTTGTCTTGTGAAAACTGGCACCATGCTCTCCAGCCGGTAGCGCAACCTCCACCTTCTCAAAGACCACGTCGGCTGGCAGGAGTGACCGGCCTTGTCACCCACCTACGCGACCCCGGCACAGCCATGCTCCTCGCTTAGAAGGCTGCGAGACCAGCGATGTCAAACAGGACAGACGATCTCCTAATCTCGATCAGCAACGAACTTACGACGTAAAAACGCGATGGAGCGATCTCCGAATGTCCGCAGGCGTCGAGGGCCGGGTTGGTCGCCAGGGCCGAGCGGGCCAGCTTGCACTCCCGCTACCCGTCGGCTTGCCAAACCCTCGCTGTAGATTTCGCCCCCCCCACACGGATGCGCTGACCGCGACTAAGCTCAATCGCCACTGATCGCCAATCCAGGGCGAAAGTTCCCCCCTTGAAGTAGCGGTAGAGGCATTTTTTCGGCACTTCGCATCTTAGATATGGACGCCTCCTCAACCAGGCACGATCCGGTTTGGCTTCTCGCCGTAACCGTGCTGGCCAAGTGCGTCCGATGGCTGCTTCGATCCGTCTCCTGGAATGATCGGTTCCAGATTGCTCAAGCGCATCGTCCTTCCTCGCCATCAACTGGCGGATAGCGCTCGGCCACCTTTTTCCAGCAATTAGTATACCGCAAATGTCCCTTGAGTTTCGTCGGAATGGGCGCCTTTTGCCGACGAATCTACGGGATCCGTGCCAAACGCCGTTGAAACTTAAACTTTCGCTTTCACCGTTGCCTCAGGGCGGACAAAGGTATCGGTGAATTGGACTTCACTGGTTTCGTGACGACAAGGCTATAGTATTGATCAATCCCCAAGCCTGCCTGCAGCAGTCCCTCCATGAAATCCTGATAGGCGGCCATAGAACGAGATGCGACCCGCATCAAATAATCCACGCGCCCCCCAATTGCCCAGCAGTCCAGGATTTCCGGAATCTCTTGGATTGCAGTTTCGAAGACTCGTTGGTCCTCAAGACGATGGCGATCCAGCACGACTTCTACCATCACAAAGATCATGCCGCCGACGAGTGCAGGACTCAGTCGCGCATAAAATCCCTCAATAATTCCTGCGGCCTTGAGTGCTCGGAGCCGCTCCGAACAGGCCGACGCCGAAAGATGAACTCGTTTTGCAAGCTCACTTTTTGAAATCCGACCGTCTGCCTGAATCTCGGAGAGAATCCGGACGTCCCAACTGTCGAGTTGCACGGGATCGGGTTTCGACTTCATAACCTGTTGCTCTCAAGCAGCGATCGACAGCGCGCCGTGTGCCGATCAATTCTATTATCATTGAAACGACCGAATGTAGCAGTGGAAGGCATCCGTTCCAGGCCCGAGATGTGCTAGAATGGGTATGAAAATCAGCTAAGGAGAGCGATCCGCTGAGAAAAGCTGCAGAAGTAATTTGGCTATCGCCCCAGCGCCTAACGGGCAATGGTGCAGCTGGAGAGGAAGTCGGCGGCGGCAGAGACCTTCTGATAAATAAAATAGATAACCCATTTTCTTGAATCCCCGCTACCGTACTTGATAGACGCGCGACTGCATTCGAGCCTCGATCGCGTGGACGGCATACTCAATGCAGTATTCAGTGGCACATTCAGCTATTGGGGTGAATTGAAGGCCTTGCTCGTCCGGCTCGCCGAGGCGCAAGGCACCGCAAATGCCGCTCGTCGTACGGCGTGCCCAACAATTTGACGCTGGTGTCTGGCCGAAATCGCCTAACTGGGAAGATTCAAACGCCGATGTTGCGTGCGATGCTGTCGGCCGCCATACGCCTACGCCACTCGAGAGGCCCGGAATTGTGAATGGAGTTTCCCTCAACATCGACGGCCATGATAACAGGCATGTCCTGCACATCGAATTCATAGATGGCTTCCATGCCCAGGTCTTCAAAGGCAACGATCCGCGCCTTCTTAATCGATTTTGAAATCAGGTACGCAGCGCCACCCACTGCAGCAAGATAGGGCGTTTTGTGTCTTATAATCGACTCGATGGCCGCCGGTCCCCTTTCCGCTTTGCCGATCATCGCAAAAAGGCCGGTTTCGGCGAGCACCTTGTCCGTAAAATCGTCCAAGCGGCTGGAGGTTGTTGGACCGGCGGGTCCAACGACCTCATTCCTCACTGCCCGGACGGGACCGACATAGTAGATCACGCGTCCCGTCAGATCGACCGGAAGCGGCTTGCCGGCATCGATCAGCTCGACCATTCGTTTGTGGGCAGCGTCACGGCCCGTCAGCATCTTTCCAGACAGCAGGAGCGTTTCACCGCAGCGCCACGATGCCGTCTCTTCCTTCGTCAGCGTATCTAAATTGACCCGCCGGACGCCGGCTGGGTTCAATTCGTCGGCTCCGATGTCGGGCCATTCGCGCAAATCGGGCGGCTGGAGCCTGATGGGTCCAGAGCCGTCCAAAGTAAACTTCAGGTGCCGGTTGGCGGCGCATTGCGGGATGAGCGCCACAGGCTTGGACGCCGCATGAGTAGGATAGGTCGCAACCTTGACGTCAACGACTGTCGTCAGACCACCAAGCCCTTGGGCGCCGATGCCAAGCGCGTTGATCCGCTCATAAAGCTCAATCCGCAGTCCCTCTTCCGGGCTTGACGCCCCCCTTGCGATTAGTTCCGCCATATCGATGGGCTCGTTCATGGCTTCCTTGGCCAGCAGCATCGCCTTTTCAGCGCTACCACCGATACCAACAGAGATCAGCCCAGGCGGACACCATCCGCTGCCCAGGGTCGAAACGGTATTGACCACCCAGTCGGAAACGGAGGCGCTGGGATTAAGGGTGGTAAAACGTGCCTTGTTCTCGGACCCGCCGCCTTTTGCGGCGATAGTGATCTCAATCTGGTCACCTTGCACCAAGTTGACATGGACAACTGCCGGCGTGTTGTCGCGGGTGTTGACCCGTCTAGCGAGGGGATCCGCAACGATCGATGCCCGAAGGGGATTGTCCGGATCGAGATAGGCTTGACGTACGCCCTCATTCACAAGATCAGCGAAACTGGCTGTTGACTTAATGCGGGCATCCATGCCGACCTTTGCGAAGACAACCACAAGTCCGGTGTCCTGACAGATCGGGCGCCGCCCAAAGGCCGCCATGCGGGAGTTCAGCAGAATCTGACCTATGGCATTCTTCGCCGACGGGCTCTGTTCTCGCGTGTATGCGTGAGAAAGAGACCGGATATAATCTGGAGGATGATAGTACGAGATGTACTGAAGGGCGTCGGCGACGCTCCTTGTGATGTCGCGACCTGCGATGGTCCGTGTTCTGTTTCCCACCGGATTTTATCCAAACGAACCGAGGCCATTGACCATTTTCAAAATCTGGAAGCTTCGCACCCCCTGCTCGCCGCCTTCATATCCATAGCCGCTTTGCTTGACGCCCCCATAAGGCGCATCCGCGGAAACCCCTTTCAGGTAATTCACACTAACTGCGCCCGCAGAGAGACCATTGATAAGCTTCTGTTGCGTATCGGCCGCGCCAGTAAACAAGTAGGCGGCCAGACCGTACTCGGTGGCGTTGGCTTCCTCGATCGCCTCTTCGATCGTATCGAAAGGCGCCACGGTGAGAATCGGTCCGAACGGCTCTTCATGAAGCACTCTCGCTTGCTTCGGTACGCCCGTCAGGATGGTTGGCGGCCAGTAAAACCCCGGTCGGTCAAGGGGGATGCCACCGGTCTCGATGCGGGCGCCGCCTTCTACCGCATCCTTGGTCAGGCGCTGCATGGCCTCTATTCGCCGCGCGTTTGCCATTGGCCCCATTTGCGTTGCAGGGTCATCCGGTGGTCCGATCCTGATTCTTCGGACCGCCTCCGTCATCCGGAACAGGAGTTCCTCATAGCGGGACCGGGCGACAAGAATCCTGCTGGGCGCATTACAGCTCTGGCCCGCGCACTCGAATTTGTATTCCGAAATAGCCGGTATCGCCCTTGCCAGATCCGCATCTTCGCACACAATAACCGGGGAATGTCCACCGAGCTCAAGGATGCAACGCTGCAGATTATTCGCGGCCAGCGTGGCTAGCTGTTTTCCAACAGCCGTCGACCCCGTGAACGTCAAGACTTTCACAATTGGCGAACTGAGCAGATGCCGCGATATATGCACAGGAACACCGAACACCAGGTTGACCACGCCTTCTGGTATCCCTGCTTGACGCAAAGATTCCACGATATGGACAGCCACACTTGGCGTCTCCTCGGCCCCTTTGAGGATCACCGGGCAGCCTGCCGCCAGCGCGGGGGCGAGCTTGCGGGCGATAAGAACGGCCGGATAGTTCCATGGCGTAAATGCAGCGACGACACCGAGCGGCTCGGGGGCTATCATCCTGTTCGAGCCCAACGGAATCGGGGCCGACAACTCATCGGCATGCCGGCCATTCCATTCCAGCGTTTCGACTGCGCGCGCGTATTCTCCTGTCGCTTCGGCAATCGTCTTTCCCTGTTCGGACGACAGGTCCCTGGCTGCGGCGCCAGCTTTCTCTGCCAGAATGCTGGCGGCAGAGACGAGGATCTCGCCACGCTCTTTGGCGGGTCGTGAGGACCACGCCTTGCGGCTGCGTTCTGCCGAGGCAAGAGCTTCATCCAAGTCTGAAACCGTAGCCGAGGCCACTGAGGCAAATACCTTCTCCGTCGCCGGGTTGATCACCGGCAAAGTGGCTCGGCTACCACCGGCTCGCCATTTGCCATTAATGAAGAGCTCGTAGCTCTTGGCGTCGGACATCACGGGCTCCACTTGACTGAATTCTTGCATACGAGCGCAGTTTCGATATCGAAACTGCTGAACTCGCTTGAGCCAGTTTCATCGCGATGGTCGCGGCGGGTCAAATATCGAATATTGCCGAAATCCATCTGGAATCCAGATCGGGCTGGTCCTTATGGCCGCAAAAGATCATGCCCAGCTTTACAGGTTAGTTTGTCAGGTCGCCTCAGGCGCCACCGCCGCCCAGTCCCGGATTTCAATCAATTTTCTGGCGACCTTCGGAATGAGCTTGCAGACCGCAGAAACGGCCGCAGAACGCTCATCTTTGGGATTTACAGCGAGCACCACGGACCGAGTAATCACCGGATCGACGATCTTGACAGTCCGGACCAGCCCTTGGGAGGCTTCTTTCTGAACCGCAGACGGGGCGAGAATAGAATGCGCTTTTCCCTCTACGACCATGTTGATGATCGTTGAGAGGGAGTCCACTTCAAACCTGACGTCCAGCGCGCAACCGTGTTGTGCGACGACATCAGCCACCGAACGCCTGACATTGTTGTTGCGCATGGGAACCGCCAGGGGGAATTCATGCAGGTCGACCAGCGATATCGCATCTTCAAACGGTGGCTCGCCGGACGGAACCACCAGACAAAGGTCTTCGCGCGCTAGCACCGTCATTCGCCCCACACTGTCTGCTGTGCGGTACAGAACCGCCAGATTGAAGCGTCCAGCCGCCATCCATTCCTCTAGCGGTCCCGTCATACCCTCGACCATCTTGAGGGACACCTTGGGCAGTTCGTGTCTCACCGCCTCAAGCAGCGGACCGCTCAGGACGCGAGCAGCTCCAGACGGAATCCCAATAGTCACCTCCCCGGCAGGGGAAGCGGCTGTGTTGGTCAATTCCACCTCGGTAAGTCGAATTTCTTTGAGAATTGCCCGCGCCCGCTCGAGCAGTTTGGCTCCTGACGCCGTCACGCTCACGCCGGTTCTGTCGCGTATCAGCAGCTGAGTGCCGAAGCCTTCCTCCAATTGGCGTACATGCAGACTCAGCGCACTCTGGGCGACATTCAGAAAGCCAGCGGCCTTCGTGAAACTGCCTGCTTCGACCACGCCGACGAAGTATCTTAACTGCCTGATTTCCACGGGTACTCTTCCGAGGGCGGACTGCAATTGACGCAATCTATCTTAAAATGTGATGGCACGACAGCAATAATTGTGCCGAGCTGCTGACGCTTGCTGTCGTCGTCCCAGTCTTGTTGATCAACCCGCTGAGGACTCAAACGGCCAACTCGGCGCCCGGATCCGTCGCGATGATTTCTCGGGCCCTTCGAATAACCGGTGGATCGACCATCTTTCCGTCCAATGCGAACGCGCCTCTGCCTTGCGCCGTCGCATCTTTTTCCGCCGCGAGGACACGACGGGCCCACTCGAGTTCCTGTGGGCTTGGTGAGAAAGCCTCATTGAATATGGCAACCTGATTTGGATGGATCGCCAAAGCCCCGGTAAAGCCAAGCCGCCGCGCATGGGCCGCGGCCTCACGAAGTCTATCATTGTCTGAGAACTCGCTGATACTTCCTATGAAACCAAGCGGTAGCAAGCCAGCGGCGCGAGCGGCAAACAGAACAGAAAGGTTCGGTGTCAAAAGAAGGTCGAGTTCCGGGGCACCGCCAACGGAGGCACTGAAGTCTTCAGGACCCAGCGCCATTGCAACCATCCTGGGATGGGCCGACGCAATGGCTGAGAGACTTTGTAATGCTGCCGGGGTCTCGATCAAGGCAAGGAACCGGATTCGACCCACCGCAAGATTTCTTTCTCGTTCAAGTTCCGATACCGCATTTGCGATCTCTATTACCCACGCTGCCGAATCCGTCTTCGGAAGGACAAGTGCATCAACACCCGCTACTACGGCTGCATCGAGATCGGCCGCCAAGGCACGCAAACCGCGATTCACGCGAACTAAAACATAAGCGCCCCTGCGGCCCACCTTTGCCACGGATGCAGAAAGCTGGCGCCGTGACTCACCTTTTTGATCCTGGGGAACGGAGTCCTCAAGGTCGAGTATGACGCCATCTGCCCCGCGCTCATGAGCCGCCTCCACAAAGCGCGGAACATGAGCGGGAACAAAGAGCAGAGATCTCCAGCGGGGAACAGACATCGGGCTTTCAACGGCCTGAACGGCGTCATTCATGAAGTCGCCTCTGCGGTCGATTCTAGCGTGGGCGCTGTCAGTGAGTTTGCTGGGCGGCCGTGGCACCCAGAGGGGCCAGGACTAGGCATGCACTCTGTGAATCGCGATCGCGCTTCCTTCCCGACAACAGGCACGCTCATGCTGACGCGGCTCTTGCGCGCAAACCTGCTCGAACCTCCTCGCGGACAGCCTCCGTATGCGCACCAAGGCCCGGAACTGGGCGCAGCGAGGGGCGCTCAGAGTTGAAGATCGCCGCCGGGGCGATCGTCTCTACTGTTCCTTCAGGTGTGCCAATCTCAACCCTGCGAACGTGTGGATGCTTTGAAATGTCCGCCACTTCGTTCAGTCGCCCATATGCCAAACCGGCCGCCTCAAGCTCCTGCATCGCTTCGTGGCAGGACAGCTCGGAAAACCGCAGCTCAATTATCTCATCAAGTTGAGGACGGTGGCCGAGGCGCTCCATGTTGTCGGCGAAACCAAGTGCACGCGTGAGCTCAGGCCGCTTCAGGAATTTCTCGCAGAAATTCACCCATTCCCGGTCATTCTGCACGGAAAAGATGACGTCCTTGCCATCGGCGCAGCGATAGGCGCCATAAGGCGCCAGCGAGGGGTGTTTCACGCCCGCGCGTACCGTGTGGTAGCTGCTGTAGTCGTGTTGCAGGACCGGCACGTTCATCCAATCGGCGACGGCATCGAACAGGGACACCTGAATGCTAGCCCCTTCGCCAGTGACCTCGCGATGATACAGCGCCTGAAGTATGGCGCTATGTGCCGTCATGCCTGCCGAGATGTCGCAAACCGACACACCCACACGGGCGGGTCCCTGTTGCGTCCCGGTGATCGCACACAGACCGGTTTCGGCTTGGACGATGAGATCATAGGCCTTGAGGTGAGAAAATGGCCCCCCCTCCCCAAATCCCGAAATGTCGCAGGTGATTAGCCGCGGAAAACGGCGACGCAGATCCGCAGATCCGAAGCCGAGTTTTTCGATGCTGCCTGGCTTCAGATTCTGGATAAAGACGTCAGCAGCAGCAACAAGCGTGTCCAGCACAGCACGGTCCGCCTCCAACCTCAAATCCAAGCATACTGAC